>NZ_LHOZ01000024.1:0-41454 GCF_001297205.1 Frigoribacterium sp. RIT-PI-h
GCGGGCTCGTGCCGCCGCGCCCGCAGCGGCCCTCGCGGCGACCGACCTGGGACACTGGACCGGCGGTCGCGGACGCTCCCGCACGCACCAGGCCCGGGAGGACCACATGAACGGCGAGACCAATCGAGACGCGTGGCGGGACTCGGTCGAGACCTGGCTCAAGGGCGACGAGCGCAACGACGTCTTCGACGGCTACCTCGACTGGTACCGCGCGCCGGTGATGGCCGACACCGACGACTGGACGCGTGACTTCTTCATGCTGCCGGCCGTGGGCTCGGACATCCTGCACAAGCACGCCGGCTTCGTCGACGGCGACTCCGCCGTCTCGGTCGACGACACCACCTGGCGTGAGCTCAGCACCCTGATCGGCGAGGCCTTCGCCACCTACGCCGCCGCCAAGGCCTAGCCCCGTCCACCCCAGGAGGCGCGGGCCGGTTTCCGGCCTCGCCTCATCTGGCGGAGGGCGTGGGATTCGAACCCCGCGGCGCGCCAGCGACGCGTCCGCCCGGTCGGCGCCCTCCAGGGCGCGGTGCGGAACGCGCGACCCGTCTGGCGGAGGGCGTGGGATTCGAACCCCGCGGCGCGCCAGCGACGCGTCCGCCCGGTCGGCGCCCTCCAGGGCGCGGTGCGGAACGCGCGACTCGTCTGGCGGAGGGCGTGGGATTCGAACCCACGAGACATCTCTGCCCACTTGTTTTCAAGACAAGCTCCATCGGCCGCTCGGACAGCCCTCCCGGTGGCCTGGTGAGCTTCGCCGCCACGATGTGGTCAAAACGCCACGTTTTGTCGTGGCGTCGTGTTCATTTCGTGGCGGGGTGCGTCAACCGAGCAACCGGAGCCGAGTCTAGCGGACGACCCCGATCACACGCCGGGGCGAACAGCCGGCTCAGAGTGTCGCGAGCACCTCGGCGAGCCCGTCGTCCAGGTCGCTCGACGTCTGCTCGTTGGCCACCGCGGCGACGTCGTCAGGCGCCTGACCCATGGCGACGCCACGCCCCTCGCCGGCGGCCCAACGCAGCATGTCGATGTCGTTGCGCCCGTCACCCGCGGCCAGCACCTGCGACCGGGGCACGTCGAGCCACCGACGCACGCGCTCGAGGGCGGTGGCCTTGGTGACGCCGTCGGGGGCGATGTCGAGCCAGGCCGTCCAGCCGACGTTGTAGTTGACGTGCTGCAGGCCCATGCGCTCGACGGCCGTGAGGAAGTCCTCGGTGTCGTGGTCGGGCGAGACGACGACCACGCGGGTCGCCGGCCGGCCGACGAGGTCGTCGAACTCGACCTTCTCGGCGTTGAGTGCGGCCGCCGCGGCGGGGAACGACCCGCAGTACCGCAGCAGGCCCTCTTGGTCTTCGACGGCGTAGCCGGCGCCGGCGTCGGCCAGGGCCTCGCGGATCGTCGACAGCACCTGGGTCGGGTCGAACTCTTCCACGTGCACGCGGCGGTACCCCGTGGGGGCCGACTCGTCACGGCCCAGGGTGATCGCGCCGTTCGCGCAGACGACGTAGTCCGAGACGAGGCCGAGGCGCTCCATGACGGGCAAGGTCATCGACACCGACCGCCCGGTCGCGATCATGACCTGGTGGCCCTGGTCGTGGAGGCGCGTGATCTCGCCCAGGACGGCCTCGGAGATCGTGCCGTCCTCGGGCATGATCGTGCCGTCGACGTCGAGCGCGACGAGCCACCGGTCGGCGGCGGCCACGGGCTCGTCCTCGGGCCGGGGTGCGGCGGCGGCCTGGCTCATGCGACCGGCTCGATGACCTCGAGGCCGCCGAGGTAGCCGCGCAGCGCCTCGGGAACGACCACCGAACCGTCGGCCTGCTGGTGCGTCTCGAGGATCGCGACGAGCCAGCGCGTGGTCGCCAGGGTGCCGTTGAGGGTCGCGACGGGAGCGGTCTTGCCGCTTTCGGTGCGGTACCGGGTGTCGAGCCGACGGGCCTGGAAGGTGGTGCAGTTCGACGTGCTGCTGAGCTCGCGGTAGGTGCCCTGCGTCGGCACCCAGGCCTCGATGTCGAACTTGCGCGCGGCGCTCGAGCCGAGGTCGCCGGCCGCGACGTCGATCACGCGGTAGGTGAGGCCCAAAGCCTGCAGCATGGCCTCCTGGAAGCCCACGAGCGCGTCGTGCTCGGCCTCGGCCTGGTCGGGGTGCACGTAGCTGAACATCTCGAGCTTGTTGAACTGGTGCACGCGCAGGATGCCCCGGTTGTCCTTGCCGGCGGCCCCGGCCTCGCGGCGGTAGCAGGTCGACCAGCCGGCGTAGCGGATCGGGCCCGCCTCGACGTCGAGGATCTCGTCGGAGTGGGACCCGGCGAGCGCGACCTCGCTCGTGCCGGTCAGGTACAGGTCGTCGGCGGGCCGGTGGGAGACCTCGTCGGCGGGTGGGCCCAGGAACCCGGGGCCCGCCATGACCTCGGGTCGCACGAGCGTCGGGGTGATCGGCGGCGTGAAGTCGTTCTTCAGGGCGAGGTCGAGGGCCATGTTCATCAGGCCGAGCTCGAGGCGCGCACCGATGCCGCGCAGGAAGTAGAAGCGCGAGCCCGACACCTTCGTGCCGCGCTTGATGTCGATCGCGCCGAGCTTCTCGCCGAGGTCGGCGTGGTCGAGCGGCTCGAAATCGAAGGAGGGGCGGGTGCCGTGCTCACGGAGCGTCACGAAGTTCTCTTCGCCGCCCGAGGGCACGCCGTCGACGATCAGGTTGCCGATGCCACGCGCGGCCGTGTCGAAGGCCGCATCGGCCTCGTTCGAGGCCACCTGCGCCTCCTTCACGCGGGCGGCGAGCTGCTGTGCCTGCGCGACGAGCGCCTTCTTCTCGTCTTTCGGCGCCTTGGCGACGGTCTTGCCGAAGGCGTTCTGCTCGGCACGGAGGTCTTCGAAGGCGGCGATCGCGGCGCGGCGGGCCTGGTCGGCCGCCACGGCGTCGTCGACCAGCGACTCGGAGTCGCCCCGGGCCCGCTGGCTGAGCTTGACGAGGTCGGGGGATTCACGGAGCAACTGGGGATCGATCACCCGCCCATCCTAGGCAACGGCACCTGCCCGGCAGACGTTCTCCACCGAGCCTTCGTCTTCTCGTTACTTCACGGAGGCGCGTCCAATACGCTCGCCCCATGACCGCCACCTCCCCCTCCCCCGCCGAGCACGCCTCGGCGCCCGAGCCCGAGACGGCTCGCCAGACCGCCGCGGTCGTCTACAACCCGATCAAGGTCGACCTCGACGCGATCAAGACGGCCGTCCAGCGCCACGAGTTCTCGAACGGTTGGGGCCCCACGACGTTCTACGAGACCAGCAAGGAAGACCCGGGCGGCGAGGTGACGAAACAGGCCCTCGCCGAGGGCGTCGACATGGTGATCGCCGCCGGTGGCGACGGCACGGTGCGTGCGGTCGCCGAGGCCCTCCAAGGCACCGACGCCTCGCTCGCCCTGCTGCCCTCGGGGACGGGCAACCTGCTGGCCCGCAACCTCGAGCTCTCGCTCGACAACCTCGACGACTCGATCGCGACGGCGTTCAGCGGTCGCGACCGCGACATCGACCTCGGCGTCGTCGACATCGAGCGTGAGGACGGCTCGCGCGAGACCAAGGCGTTCGTCGTCATGGCAGGTGTCGGCCTCGACGCCAAGATGCTCGCGAACACCAACGACGAGCTGAAGAAGCGCGTCGGCTGGCTCGCCTACGTCGACGCCATCGCACGGGCCCTGCGCGACGACAACCGCATCGACGTCCGCTACGAGCTCGACGACCAGGGCCGCAAGTCGATGCGCGCCCACACGATCATCGTCGGCAACTGCGGGCTGCTGCCGGCGAACATCATGCTGCTGCCCGACGCGGCGATCGACGACGGCATCTTCGACATCGTCGCCCTGCGCCCCGAGGGGTTCTTCGGCTGGGTGCAGATCTGGGTCAAGATCGTGTGGGAGAACGGCATCCTGCGCCGCACGCACGTCGGCCGCCGCATCCTCGCCGCGAACAGCCGCGAGGTGCGCACGCTGCGCTACAACAAGGGCAAGAAGCTCGTCGTGCGTCTCGACTCCCCCCAGGACTTCGAGATCGACGGCGACTCGGTCGGCAAGGCCGTCGCCCTGCGCGCGGTCGTCGACCCGGGCGGCCTCACGGTCCGCGTCCCGGCCGACTCCTGATCAGCGCAGCCCGCTGATCAGCGCCGACTCCTGATCAGCGCAGGCTCCTGATCAGCGCAGGCCGCTGATCAACCCGCGCAGCCAGTCGCGGGCCTCGACGAAGGCCTCGTCGTCGTACCGCGGCGAGACCTCGGCCGGGGCACCGTCGGCACGCGGGTACGACCCGAGGAACATCACGCTCGGGCTGAACCGCTTCAGCCCGAGCAGGGCGTCCGCGACGCGCTCGTCGAGCACGTGCCCCTCGAGGTCGATCACGAACCGGTAGCGCCCGAGGGCATCGCCGATCGGCCGTGACTGGATCAGGCTGAGGTTGATGCCGCGGGTCGCGAACTGCTCGAGCATGTCGACCAGGGCACCCGAGCCGTCGGTCGGCAGCTCGACGATCAGGCTCGTCTTGTCGGCGCCGGTCGCGGGGGGCACGGGCACCGTGCGGCTGACCAGCACGAAGCGCGTGACGGCCTGGTCGTTGTCGCCGATGTCGTGGGCGAGCACCTCGAGATCGTGGTGGTCGGTGATGCCGGGAGGCGCGACCGCGGCGTCCGCGGAGCCCCCGACCCCGCCCTCCTCGAGCAACGACGCGGCGGCGGCCACGTTCGACGAGGCGGGCAGGTGCCCGTGGCCGGGAAGGGCGCGCTCGAGCCAGCGGTGGGTCTGCGCGTAGGCGACCGGGTGCGCGTTGACGACCCGCACCTCCTCGATGCGGGTGCCCGGCCGGGCGACGAGCACGAAGTTGACGCGCACCAGGTACTCGCCGACGATGCGGAGGCCCGGGACGGTGGCGAGGGCGTCCTGGGTCGCGCTGACGCCCCCCTCGACGCTGTTCTCGATGGCGATCATCGCGGCCGTGCTGACGCCCGACACGACGTCGGCCAGGGCCTCGCCGACGTTGTTGACGCTCTTCCAGGTGGCGCCGACGGCCTCGGGCACCTGCTTCAGTGCCGCCTCGGTGAAGGTGCCCGCGGGCCCGAGGTAGCTGTAGGTCGTCGAGGAGGCGCGGGTCGGCATGACGAGGAGCCTACTGAGAGCCGCCCGGGCACCGCGACGAAGGTCGGCGCCGGGTGCCAGGATGTCCCCATGACCGACCGTGCCGGAACACCCGCAGAAGCCAGCGACCTGATCGACCCAGAAGAGGTCTCGGCCGCGTACTACGAGCTCGTCCCCGACGTCAGCAAGGTCGAGCAGAAGGTCGTCTTCGGCACCTCGGGCCACCGCGGCTCCTCGCTCGACGCGGCGTTCAACGAGACCCACATCGCCGCCATCACACAGGCGATCGTCGAGTACCGGGCAGGCCAGGGCATCACCGGCCCGCTGTTCATCGGGCGCGACACCCACATCCTCAGCGGCCCGGCCGAGCGCACCGCGGTCGAGGTGCTCACCGGCAACGACGTGAAGGTGCTGGCCGACGCCGAGGGCGGCTACGTGCCGACGCCCGCGCTCAGCCACGCGATCCTGGTCTACAACAACGACCCGGCGAACACCGACAAGGCCGACGGCATCGTCGTCACCCCCAGCCACAACCCGCCCCGCGACGGCGGCTTCAAGTACAACCCCCCGCACGGCGGCCCGGCCGACAGTGACGCCACGAACTGGATCGCGAACCGCGCCAACGAGATCATCGCCGCCGGCAACGTCGACGTGAAGCGCGGTGTCGGCACGCCCGGCCGCCACGACTTCCTGCGCGGCTACGTGGGCGACCTCGTCAACATCATCGACATCGACGCGATCAAGATGGCCGGCGTGAAGATCGGCGCCGACCCGCTCGGTGGCGCGAGCGTCGAGTACTGGGGCGCGATCCGCGACGTCTACGGCCTCGACCTCACCGTCACGAACCCCGGCGTCGACCCGACCTGGCGCTTCATGACGCTCGACTGGGACGGCAAGATCCGCATGGATCCGTCGAGCCCCTCGGCCATGGCCAGCGTCGTGCACCGCAAGGACGAGTTCGACGTGCTGACCGGCAACGACGCCGACGCCGACCGTCACGGCATCGTCACGCCCGACGGCGGCCTGATGAACCCGAACCACTACCTCGCGGTCGCCATCGACTACCTCTACACGCACCGTCCCGAGTGGCGCGACGACGCCGCGATCGGCAAGACCCTCGTCTCGTCGAGCATCATCGACAAGGTCGCCGAGTCGCACGGGCGTCGCCTGTGGGAAGTCCCGGTCGGGTTCAAGTGGTTCGTCCCCGGCCTGGTCGACGGCTCGGTCGCGTTCGGCGGCGAAGAGAGCGCCGGGGCATCGTTCCTCCGCAAGGACGGCACGGTCTGGACGACCGACAAGGACGGCATCCTGCTGGCCCTGCTCGCGAGCGAGATCATCGCCGTCACCGGCAAGACCCCGTCGCAGCTCTACGCCGAGCTCGTCGAGAAGTACGGCGACCCGGTCTACCAGCGGGTCGACGCGGCGGCGACGAAAGAGCAGAAGACGCGTCTGGGCAAGCTCGACGGCGACGCCATCGAGGCGACGGAGCTCGCCGGTGACCGCATCACGGCGAAGCTCAGCAAGGCTCCGGGCAACGACGCGGCCGTCGGTGGCGTCAAGGTGGTCACCGACAAGGCCTGGTTCGCGGCCCGCCCGAGCGGCACCGAGGACGTCTACAAGATCTACGCCGAGTCGTTCGAGGGCCCCGAGCACCTCGCCCGCGTCCAGGCCGAGGCCAAGACGATCGTCGACGCCGCGCTGGGCGCCTGACCGACCGGGCCGACGGCCCACACCCCAGGAAGTCGCCGAGACCCCCACCCGCGAGTGGGGGTCTCGGCAACTTCTGGGGGTCTCGGCGACTTCTGGGGGTCCCAGGGGGTCAGCCGGCGTAGTCGGGGGCGGCGGGCAGGCCGAAGAACTCCTCGAGCGTGGTGACGCCCGTGTCGTGCATCTCGGTGGCGAGCGGCACGCCCACGTACCGGAAGTGCCACGGCTCGAAGGTGAAGCCGGTCACGGCGACCTTGTCGGCCGGGTAGCGCAGCAAGAACCCGAAGCGCCACGCGTTGGCCGCCAGCCACTGCCCCTGCGGCGTGTCGCCAAAGCAGGCCTGCAGCGCACAGCTGAGCGGCACGGGACTGATGTCGAGGGCGAGGCCGGTCTGGTGCTCGCTGAAGCCGGGGCGGGCGCTCTGGGCGTCGGCCTGTGCCTGCCCGAGGCGCTGCACCCAGCCGGCGTAGACGCTCACCTGGGTGTCGTACGAGCGGTACGCGCTCTGCACCTGGAACGCCCCGGCCCCCTCGGCCTCGCCCGCCTGGAACATGGCGACGACCGCGGCGGCGGCCTCGGCGCGCAGGGTCGGCGGGTTCTGGTGGGTCACGTCGGGCGTGACGAGGTCGGCGGGCACGTAGTCGACCGGGGCGAGGGGGCGCCGCTTGTCGCTGACCACCCAGAGGCTGGCGGGGTCGTCGACCGACCGGGCCGCCTTGTCGAACGCGGGTGTCGTGGGGGACGTAGGAGGCGCCTCCTCGGTCGGGGTCGGGGTGGGCGTGGGCGTCGGAGTCGGCGAGACGGTCGCGGCCGACGTGGTCGGGCTCGGCTCGGGCGCGCCCTGCGAGCACGCGGCCAGCAGGCCGGTCGTGAGGACGACGGCCAGCACGGTGGGCGCGGGGCGGGGCAGGGAGGGGCGTCGAGACATCGCGTCGAGCCTAGTCACGCGCGTCGGCCGGGCACGGTCGGCCGTCGCCTGACGTCGAGGACGGACGATTCCTCTTGTTGTCGGGATCTTGCTCGTGAAGTAACTTTGCGTACCGCGCAATGTCGAGTCGCGCCTCCTCCACCAGACTGACTCCCCCACCAGACAGAAGAGACTCCATGTCGAGCGCTGCCCCCGCCCCCACGACCACGGCCCCCGCCGAGCGCGAGGGCCTGATGACCCACCGCCAGATCCTGTATGTGATCTTCGGCCTGATGGCGGGCATGTTCCTGTCGGCCCTCGACCAGACGATCGTGGGCACCTCGATGCGGACGATCGCCGACGACCTCGACGGGCTGAGCCTGCAGGCCTGGGTGACGACCGCCTACCTGATCGTGTCGACCATCTCGACGCCGATCTACGGCAAGCTCAGCGACATCTTCGGGCGTCGGCCGCTCTTCCTGATCGCCATCACGATCTTCCTGCTGGGGTCGATCGCGGCCGGTTTCTCCGAGAGCATGTACCAGCTCGCGATCTTCCGGGCCATCCAGGGCATGGGCGCCGGTGGCCTGATGGCCCTGCCGCTGACGATCATGGGCGACATCCTCGCCCCGCGCGAGCGTGCCAAGTACCAGGGCTACTTCCTGGCCGTCTTCGGCATCTCGAGCGTCATCGGACCGCTCGTCGGCGGACTGTTCGCCGGAGCCGACCAGATCCTGTTCGTCACCGGGTGGCGCTGGGTGTTCCTGATCAACGTGCCGATCGGCATCGTGGCTCTGTTCATCGTCGTGCGGTTCCTGCACATCCCGGGCCAGAAGCGACGCGAGAACGTGCGCATCGACTGGTTCGGCGCCGCGGCCGTCATCGTGGCCGCCGTCCCCCTGCTGCTGGTGGCCGAGCAGGGCCGCATCTGGGGCTGGAGCTCGCCCGGCGCCCTCGCCTGCTACGTGATCGGTGCCCTCGGCATCGTCGCCTTCGTCGTGATCGAGCGGTCGATGGGCGACGACGCACTCATCCCGCTGAAGCTGTTCCGCAACCCGACCTTCTCGATGGCGACCGTGCTCGGCGTGCTCGTCGGCTTCGGCATGTTCGGTGCCCTGCTGACGGTGCCGCTGTACCTGCAGCTCGTGAACGGCGCGACACCGACCGAGAGCGGCTTCCAGATGCTGCCGATGATCGCCGGCCTGATGATCTCGTCGATCGTCGCCGGCCAGCTCATCTCCCGCACGGGCAAGTACAAGATCTTCCCGATCACGGGGACGGCCTTCATGGCCGCCGGGTTCTTCTGGTTCACGAACCTCTCGTTCGACAAGCCGTACTGGTTCATGATGGTCGGCATGCTGCTCGTCGGCCTGGGGCTCGGGCAGCTGATGCAGACCCTGACCATCGCCTCGCAGAACTCGGTCGGCGCCCGCGACATCGGCGTGGCCACGTCGGCGTCGACGTTCTTCCGGCAGATCGGCGGGACGCTGGGCACGGCCGTGCTGTTCTCGGTGCTGTTCAGCCGCATCCCCCAGACGATCGCCGCCGCGTTCGCCGACTCGGGCCTGCAGGGCCGAGCCCAGGCCGCCCTCGCCGACCAGTCGGTGCTGACCGACCCGGCGAACGCCTCGATCCTGAAGCTCTACCAGGCGGCCGACAACGGTGACACGTCACAGGTGAGCGGAGCGCTCGACGGCAACACGTCGTTCCTCAACACGGCCGACCGACGCCTCGCCGCGCCGTTCCTCGACGGCTTCGCGAACGCAGCGGTGACCGTGTTCTGGGTCGCCCTGGCGGTCGTGCTCGTGGCCTTCGTCCTGAGCTTCTTCCTCAAGGCCACGCCGCTCCGGCAGAAGTCGGCCATCGACGAAGCCGCCGACGACGCGCGAGCCGCCGTGGCCGCCGACGCCGCGCTCTCGGCCCAGGCCGTCGCCGCGCAGACCGGCTCGCTCGTCGCACCCGACACCGGTTCGATCGACGTCGCACCCTCGCGCGAGCGGCGTGACGACACCCCGCCACGGCCCTGATCCGGCGCCCGACGAGGTGATCGCGCGCCTGTCGAGGTGATCGGACGGCGCCCGATGAGCGCGAGCTGGTGTCGCGACACGGCAGGTGTCGGGTAGCGTTCCCTCGACGGCGCTTCGGTGCCGAACGGTTCGTCACGTGTCCGGCGTTCCCTGCCCGTGAAGCTCACGCGGGAGGCGAGACGACCGAAGGCCGCACATCCACAGGGTGTGCGGCCTTTCTCCGTCACGGGACGCCCCACCGGATCGATTCCCTGCGTGAAGCTCCGGTCGACACGGCGGGACGTCTCTGCCCACTCGAGGCGGACCTGACCAGCCTAAAACGGCGGCGAGCGACGACACAGGGGGTGACAACAAGAAAAAACCTGATCAGCCATGATTTTTTAGCTAGACACGCTAGCGATGTGGTCTAGACTCGCCGCATGCCCGACCAGCACGCCACCGCCGCACCCTTCGACGCGTCCGGCTATTGGTACAGCAGCAGCACCGAAGAACGTGGCGTCACGGTGCTGAACACCCTCCGCGCCTACCGCGCCGCCGAGGTCGCCATGCGGGCCCGCACCCGCAAGTCGATGAAGATGAACGACACCGACCTCGCGGCCCTCCGCTTCCTCCTCCGGGCCCAGAGGCTCGGCGACCCCGTCAGCGCGAAAGAGTTGGCCGCCCAGCTGAAGATCACCTCGGCGTCGACGTCGGTGTTGATCAACCGCCTCGTCGCGAGCGGGCACATGCTGCGCCACCCGCACCCGACCGACAAGCGTGGCGTGCTGCTGACCGCCACGGGCGACTCGAACTCCGAGGTGCGCGACACCATGGCGGCGATGCACGCCCGCATGATCTCGACCGCCGAGTCACTCGATGCCGACCAGGCCGCCGTGGTCGTGGGCTTCCTGCAGAACATGACGGCCGCGATCGAGATCGACGACCACCACGTCGACGGCGACCCGGCCGACGGGGCGGACACCGGCCGCGCCTCGTCCTAGCCGCTGAGCGAACAGCTGGTGAACTGACTAGATCGACTAGCCATCTCCGTGGCAGGCTGACCGCGCGACACCGATTCACGGCGGTGTCGTGACAGTCCGAAGTCCCGCAGTTCCGCCAGGCATCGCAGGGGTGCCAGAGACGAGCCGAACATGACCACGATCGACGTCGCTCGCAGCGACCGCTCCACCTCCGCCCGCAGCGCCTTCTCCGAGGTGCGCGACACCGCCCGTCAGCGCACGCTGGCCGTCATCGCGACGGCCGCCACCGGCGCGAGCGTCAGCCTCGTCGCCGCCCTGCTGCTCGCCCTCGGCGTCGTCCGATGACCGGCTCGTCGGGTCTCTCCACCCAGCAGATGCAGGGTCTCACCCACGAGCAACTCGTGTCGTTCGTCCGGGGTTCGGTGACGACGGCCGTCTCGGCCCTCGACCTGCACGCCGTCAGGCCGACTCGACCCGCGCCGACGGGAGCCGTCTGCGCATGACGGCCACCGCATCCTCGTTGCTGTCGACGAGCAGGTAGCGTCGGCCGAGGGCGTCGGCGACCGCCCCGGTGGTGCCGCTGCCGGCGAAGAAGTCGAGCACCCAGTCGCCTTCTCGGCTCGCGGCCTGCACGATGCGGCGCAGCACGCCCTCGGGCTTCTGCGTCGGGTAACCGGTCTTCTCGCGACCCGTCGGTGACACGATGGTGTGCCACCACACGTCGGTCGGCAGCTTGCCCCGGGCGACCTTCTCGGGCGTGACGAGCCCCGGCGCCATGTACGGCTCGCGGTCGACGCTCGTCGAGTCGAAGTGGTACCGCTTGGGGTCCTTCACGTAGACGAGGATCGTGTCGTGCTTGGTCGGCCACCGGTTGCGGCTCTTCGCGCCGTAGTCGTAGGCCCAGATGATCTCGTTCAAGAAGCAGTCCCGCCCGAACAGGGCGTCGAGCAGCACCTTCGCGTAGTGCGCCTCGCGGTAGTCGAGGTGCAGGTAGAGCGTGCCGTCGGGGGCGAGCAGCCGCCAGGCCTCGGCCAGGCGCGGCTCGAGGAACGACCAGTAGTCCTCGAAGCGGTCGTCGTAGCCCATCAGATCGCCGCGGATGCGCTCGTACTGCACGCCCTTGAAACCCGTCACCGAGGTGGTCGAGTCCTCGGCGCTGCGCACCGACGTCGTCGACCGGCGCCGCTGCTGGCGCCCCGTGTTGAACGGCGGGTCGAGGTAGACGATCGTGAATCCGCCGTCGGGCAGCTGGACCGTGACGTCGAGGTTGTCGCCCTGGACCACGAGGCTCGGGGAGGCGGTGGTCCAGTCGAGGGGCATCCGACCATTCTGCTGCCTGCCGGGCACCGACACGTGCCCGACTCCCGGCCGGGGGCGCGTAGCGTGTCGGGATGACCACCGAGGTAGAGAACCGCCCCACGCAGAACCAGTACGCCCTCGTCGAGGACGGCGAGACGATCGGCTTCGCGGCCTACGACGTCGTCGGCCACGAGATCCGCTTCACCCACACCGAGATCGAGCCCAGCCGACGTTCCGCAGGCCTCGGGGCCCGGCTCGTCCAGGGCGCCCTCGACGACGTGCGCGCGAACACCGACCTGCGGGTCGTGCCCCTCTGCCCGTTCGTGGTCGACTTCGTCGACGACCACGTCGACTACCGCGAGCTGCTCGACCGCTGACCGCGGCGCGGTCGCCGAGGCGGACGCCGGACAGGAGGCGCGGGTCGCCTCGCCGGCGTCCGTCGCGTGCTCAGGGCACGCGCGCCAGCCACTCGGGCGTCGCGAACTTCGAGGTGACGAGCTGCTCGGCCTTCTCGAGTTCGGCCTCGGTGACGTGGCCCTCGGTCGCGCCGTAGAGACCGGTGAAGGTCTGCTTGAGGCGCTCGATGATCTCGGCACGGGCCAGCCCCGTCTGACTGCGCAGCGGATCGACGCGCTTGGCGGCGCTGGTCGTGCCCTTGTCGCTCATCTTCTCGCGGCCGATGCGCAGGACCTGCACCATCTTGTCGCCGTCCATGTCGTACGACATCGTGGCGTGGTGCAGCAGGGCCCCGTTGCCCAGGCGCTTCTGCGCGGCCCCGCCGATCTTGCCCTTGGCGCTCGTGATGTCGTTGAGCGGTTGGTAGAAGGCGTCGATGCCGAGCGACTTGAGGGCGGTGATGACCCACTCGTCGAGGTACGCGTACGAGTCGGCGAAGCTCATGCCCTGCACGAGCTCGCCCGGGGCGTAGAGCGAGTAGGTGACGATCGACTGCGCGTCCATGAACATGGCACCGCCGCCGCTGATGCGGCGCACCACCTCGAAGCCGTGGGTCGAGGCCGCGTCGAGGTCGACCTCGTTCTTCAACGACTGGAAGCTGCCGATGACGACGGCGGGCTGGTCCCATTCCCAGAAGCGCAGGGTCGGGCCGCGGCGACCCGCACCCACCTCTTCGGTGAGCACCTGGTCGAGGGCGAGGTGGACGTTGGGCGACACCGGGGCGTCGTGGATGATCTGCCAGTCGTAGTCGCGCCAGTCCGTCGCCTTCGAGAGGCTGCGACGGATCGCCACGGCGATCGCCTCGGGCGAGAAGCCCAGCAGCACCGCGTCGTCCGGCAGCCCCTGCTTGATCGTCGCCGCGATCGTCGCCGCGTCGGACTCGACCGGCAGGCCGTTCACCGCCCGGTCGACGGCGTCGAGCGCCGTGTCGGGCTCGAGGAAGAAGTCACCGGCGAGACGGAACCCGGCGATGCGCCCCTCTCTGACGTCGAGGTCGACGACCACGAGCTTTCCGCCTGGGACCTTGTACTCACCGTGCATGGACGCAGCCTATGCCTGGTGCCCCACGCGGTCGTCGAGCCAGCGCACCAGGTCGGCCACGACCTCGTCGCGGTTGGTCTCGCGGAACACCTCGTGCCGGGCACCCTGGTAGACCACGAGCTCGACGTCGCTGAGCCGGCTGCGGTTGACGTACGCGTCGGCGAGCTTGCGGGCGCTGGCCTCGCCGCCGAGCGGGTCGTCGTCGCCGACGAGGACGAGCACGGGCAGGTCGCTCGCGAGCCGGGTCGAGGGGCGACCCATCAGGCGCAGCGTGTCGGCCGTGCCGAACAGCTGCCGGGCGGTCGCCTGAACCGACAGGGGGTCGGCGGCCATCGCGTCCACCACGGCCTGGTCACGGCTGAGCCACTCGTAGCCGGTGTCGCCGAGGTGGGCGTGCCGGGCGTTCAGGTCGCCCGCGTTCATGCTGCCGGGCATGCGGTACGCCGTGCCGCTCAGCACGACGGCGTCGAACCGGTCGGACCCCTCGTCGACGAGCTTCTGTGCCATCAACGAGCCCCAGGAGTGCCCGAGCAGCACGAGGCGCGAGCCGGGGTTCTCGGACCGCGCGATGCCCGTCAAGCGGACCACCGCCTCCATCGCCCCGCGCAACCCCGACGGGCCGAGGCGGCCGAGCTTCGTGTGGTCGCCGCCCCACTGGCCGAGGCCGGTCTCGCCGTGGCCGAGGTGGTCGTTCGCGTAGACCGTGTAACCGGCTCGCACGAGGTCCTGCGCGAGGTCGTCGTAGCGCAGCGCGTACTCGCCGAGGCCGTGGGCGATCTGCACCACGGCCTTGGGCGTCGCGGCCTTCCAGACGTAGTAGTGCACGGTCACGCCGTGGGCGTCGGTGAACTCGTAGTCGCCTCGGGCGGCGGAGAAGGTGGGCACGTGACCAGTCTCCCATCACCGGCCCGACTGCGACCCTGCCCCGGTCAGCGGCGGGCGTCGACGTCGGTGCGCACGACGCCGAACGCCTGGTCGAGGTCGACGTCGACCTCGGTGCCGTCGTCGAGGCGCACGTCGACCTCGTAGGCCACGCCGGCGTCGTCGCTGCGGTCGGCGTCGGTCACCGTGCCCCCACCGGCGGCGGCGAGGGCGGCGGCCGCGGCCCGGTCGTAGTCGGCGCCGGTCAGGTCGTCGTCGCCGCGGGTCGAGTCGTCGACCGAGTCGTCGCGCCCCGGACCCGCGACGGGCGTCGGGGTGGCGTCCGACCCGAGCGGGTCGTCGTCACGGTCGTCGCCCGCGACGGCCGTCGGCGTGGCACCGGACCCGCGCGAGTCGTCGTCGACGCGGCTCGAGGTGACGGCGTGGTCGCCGTCGAGCAGCACCGTCGCCTCGCGCCCGTCGGGCAGGACGACCTCGACCTCGTACCCGACGAGCCCGTCGTCGAGGGTGTCGACCTCGGTCACGGTGCCGCCACCGGTCTCGGCGAGCGCCGCCTCCTGGGCGCGGTCGCGGGTCTGTGCGGACACACCGTCGTCGAGACCCGAGGCGAGGGCCACCCCGCCGCCGCCCAGCACGAGGACGCCGACGATGCCGCCGGCGATCAGCAGGGACTTCTTCTCGGTGAGGGTGTTCTTCAGCATGGTTCGCTCCGTTCGTGGGGCCGCCGCGCGGCCGGGTCTGTCGCTCTCTCGAGCTGATGACCCCACTCTCGCGAGAGGGCACTGAAGCCGTGCTGAAGTCCGCTGAAGAACCGTTCAGGAGGCGCGGGTCGCGTCACCGGAGCAGGGCGGGCAGCGCTCGGGTCAGGCCGGGCCGGCGGGGAGGTCGACCACGAATCGGGCACCACCGAGCGGCGACGTGGTGATCGACACCGAGCCTCCGTGCACCCGGACGATCTCGCGGACGATCGCGAGCCCCAACCCGCTGCCGCCCGAGTCCCGGGCGCGGGCCTCGTCCAGGCGCACGAACCGCTCGAAGACCCGCTCCCGGTCGGCCTCGGCGACCCCGGCCCCGTCGTCGTCGACGGTGAGGACGGCTCGGCCGTCGCGCTCGTCGAGGGCGACGGCGACACGGGTGTCGGCGTGCCGGGCCGCGTTCGCCACGAGGTTGCGCACGACCTGGCCGAGCAGCCCCTCGTCGCCGTCCACGCGGGCCGGGCCGACGGCCGTGGCGTCGACGGCGAGCGGCCCCCGACCGTCGGGACGGGCGACACCGCGCAGTCGAGCTGACTCGGCGACCACGAGATCGTCGAGGTCGACCGGGCGACGCGTCACCCCGAGGGCGCCCTCGTCCGCCCTGGCGAGGACCAACAGGCCCTGCACGAGCGCCGTCAGCCGCGCCTCCTCGCCGAGGACGGTTCCGGCCAACGTCGCACCGTCGATGCTGCCGGGGTGCAGCAGCGCGACCTCGGCGTGCTGCCTGATCGTGGCGAGCGGCGTCTTGAGCTCGTGCGAGGCGTCGCCGACGAAGCGCCGTTGGGCCGTGGCCGATGCGTCGAGCCGGTCGAGCATGCCGTTCAGCGTGCGTGCGAGGCGGGCGATCTCGTCGCTGCCACCCGGGTCGGGCAGCCGGTGCGACAAGTTCTGCGCCGTGACCGTGTCGACCTCGCGTCGCATCGACTCGACCGGGCGCAGCGCGCGGCCGACCACGAGCCAGGTCGTGACGCCGAGCACGACCAGCGCCACGGGGATCGCGACGCCGAGCGTCACGAGGCTGGCCGAGGAGGCGGCACTCGCCTCCTCGAGGGACCGGGCCGCGACGACGCCGTACTCGGTCGTCACGGTCGGGGCGGGTTCGGGGGTGACCTCGGGCGTGGGGGTGGAGTCGTCGTCGGCCTCGTCCCCGGCGTCGGCATCGTCGTCGTCGCCGGACCGCGAGGACGCGGTCGGAGTGGGCGTCGGCGTCGGTTCCGCGCTCGGCGTCGGCGTGGTCTCGACCCCGACGTCGTCCCGTTCGACGACGAACCGGTCGCCGTCGAGCGTCACGCGGTCACCCGACCCGGCCGCCGCGAGCGACGAGGCGGACTCGACGAGGTCGTCCTCTCCCCCGGCGGCGAGCACGCGGCCCGAGGAGGCGGTCACGCCGACGAGGGCCCCCCCCGCCTCGCCCGCCCCCGCGCCGCCGGGCGCCGGACCGATCGCCCGGGCCGACACGGCGCGGTCAACGTCGGCCGAGGCGGACTGGCGTGGGCCGTCGGCGAGCACGGCCTGTTGCACGAGCGCGAAGACGAGCGTGAACACGCCGAGGGTCAGTGCGACGGCGAGCACGGCGGCCGTGGGGATGCGGGACCGCAGCGACGCCCGTCGGGGGCGGCCCGGCCCGGTGCGGGCGGACGGCCCGGCCGCGGCGGACGGCCCGGGCCCGGGCACCGGAACGCGAGGGGCGCGCTCAGCCACCCCGCGCCTCCAGACGGTAACCGGCACCGCGCAGCGTGACGATGGCCTCGCGCCCGAACGGGCGGTCGACCTTGTGGCGCAGGTGCCGCACGTAGACCGCGACGATGTTGGGATCGCCCTCGAAGTCGTCGTTCCAGACGCCGTCGAGCACCTCCCGCTTGGTCACGACGCTGCCGGCGGGGCGCAGGAGGAACTCGAGGACCGCGAACTCGCGGCTGGTGAGCTCGACCTCGACGGCGCCGCGGGGGACGCTGCGGGAGGCGGGGTGGAGGCGCAGGTCGCCGGCCTCGAGCACGACCGGTCGTTCGCGGGCGCCACGGCGGACCAGGGCGCGCAGCCGGGCGAGCAGCACGGCGAAGGAGAACGGCTTGGTGAGGTAGTCGTCCGCACCGGTGTCGAGGGCCTCGACCTGGTCCCACTCGCCGTCCTTGGCGGTGAGCATGATGACCGGGGTCCAGTCGCCGCCCTCGCGCATGGCCCGGCAGACGGCGTAGCCGCTCATGCCGGGCAGCATGATGTCGAGGACGACCACGTCGTACGTGCCCTCGCGGGTGCGCCAGAGGCCGTCGGTGCCGGTCGGTGCGACGTCGACCGCGATGCCCTCGGCCTCGAGACCGAGCCGCAGCCCCTCGGCCAGGGTCGCCTGGTCCTCGACGACGAGCACGCGCACGGGGCCTCCCTCGGTCGCGCCGGGTGCGCGTCGTGCCCATCATGGCGGGCACGCGCTGAAGCGCGGCTGAAGCGAGGTCAGCCCGGGCGAGGTGTCACGACGTGCCGCTCACGTCCGGAGCTGAGCGGCACATCGCGACCTCTCGGCGGGCGGGCGGCCGGGGAGGCGCGGGTCAGTGCGCCGAGTAGCCGCCGTCGACGAGGTGGTAGCTGCCCGTGACGAACGACGCCTCGTCGCTCAGCAGGAACAGGACGAGCGCCGAGACCTCGGCGTCGGTGCCCAGGCGGCCGGTGGCGTGCTGCGACTCGAGGTACGACAGCGCGTCGCCGTCGAGAGACGCGCGCACGAGGGGCGTGTCGATGAAGCCTGGGCCGACCGCGTTCGTCCGGACGCCGCGCTTCGAGTACTCGAGTGCCGCGACCTTGGTCAGGCCGACCAGGGCGTGCTTGCTCGCGACGTAGGCCGCGTTCTGGGCGATGCCGACCGAGCCGAGCACCGAGCTCATGTTGACGATCGAGCCGCCGCCGGCCTCGACCATGGCGGGCAGCTGGTAGCGCAGGCCGTAGAAGACGCCGTCGAGGTCGACCGAGCGGACGCGGTCCCAGGCGGCGATGTCGTACTCGCCGATGTCGGCGGCCGGGGCACCGATGCCGGCGTTGTTGACGGCGAGGTGCAGAGCACCGTAGGTGGTCTTCGTGAACTCGACGGCCGCCTCGGACTGCTCGGGCTTCGCGGTGTTCTGCTCGAAGGCCACGGCCGTGCCACCGGCGGCGACGATCTGGTCGACGACGCCCTGCGCCGCCTCGAGCTTGATGTCGGTGACGACCACCGACGCGCCCTCGGCCGCCAGGGAGCGCGAGATCGCGGCGCCGATGCCGCTGCCTCCACCGGTGACGAGTGCCGTCTTGTCGCTGAACCGTGCCATGGCATGTGCCTCTCTGCGTTCGTGGGCCGACCGTCGGGGCCGGTCGGGCTCGTCGACGAGCCCGTCTGCGAACGTACGCCCGCATGGACTGTCGGGCAACAGGTGTCGCTTTGCTCTCGGCGTGATTCGTGCAGTCCGTGCAGCTCGGCTCGTTCGGGGGCAGGGTGGCGGCATGACCTCCCCCACGTCCTCCTCTCCGTCCACCGCCGTCCTCTTCGACATCGACGGCACCCTGGTGGACTCGAACTTCGCCCACGTCGACGCCTGGTCGCGGGCCTTCACCGACGTCGGCCAGCCCGTCGACAGCTGGCGCATCCACCGGTCGATCGGCAAGGACTCGTCCCTGCTCGTCGAGGGTCTGGTCGGGAAGGAGGCCGCCGCGCGCCTCCTCGACGACGCGAAGGACGCCCACTCGCGCCACTACGCCGAGCACCTCGGCGATCGGGGCGACCTGCACGTCTTCGAGGGCGCGACCGACCTGCTCGCCGAGCTCGCGCGCCGGGGGCACGGCGTCGTGCTCGCCACGAGCGCGCCCGAAGACGAGCTGAAGGCGCTGCGCGGACTGCTGGACGTCGAGGACGCCCTCTGGGCCGTCACGTCGAGCGAGGACGTCGAGACCGCCAAACCCGACCCGGGCATCGTCGAGGTCGCCCTCGAGAAGGCGGACGTGCCGGCCGAGCGTGCGGTCATGGTCGGCGACGCCGTCTGGGACGTCGAGGCGGCACACCGGGCGGGCGTGACCTGCGTCGGCGTGCTGAGCGGCGGCTTCTCCCGGGCCGAGCTGGTCGAGGCCGGGGCCGAGGAGGTCTACGACGACGTGTCCGACCTGCTCGCCCGGCTCGACGAGAGCGTGATCGGTCGGCTCGGGGGCGACTGAGGCGGGGCGGACGAGCTGGGCCGGGGCGTCCTCGGCGACCGCCACCGCGCCTCCTGGGTCCGTCGGCGGCGGGACCCGGCCTCAGGCCGCGGCACCGCCGACGTTGACCATCCAGTGCTGGCCGAAGCGGTCGTCCAGCATGCCGAACGAGTCGCCCCACGGAGCCTGCGACAGGGCCTCGTGCACGGTTCCGCCCTCGGCGAGCGCGGCGAACCACGCCGTCAGCTCGTCCGCGTCGTCGGGTCCGCCGAAGAGCGAGAGCGACACGCTGCTCGCCTCCTCGAGCGGGTACGAGTCGGGGCGGTCGGCCCCCATCAGCAGCAGGCCCGACGGCGTCTTCAGCTGGGCGTGCATGACCTTCCCGGCCTCGTCGGGCGAGCCCACGCCGAAGTCGCCGAACGTGCTGAAGGTCGGGGTGCCGCCGAACACGGAGGCGTAGAACTCGAACGCCTCACGCGTCTCGGAACGGAACGCCAGGTACGGGGTGAGCTGCACGGTCACGGGGGCCTCCTCGGGTCACGGCGCCGGACGGCGTCGAGCTACAGGGTGGCACCGCCCGGTCCGGCGCACCAGCCCCGGATCGACGGCAGGAGGCGCGGGTCGCGTCGCCGGGATCGGGTCGAGTGGGTGCCGCCCCACGCCCGTGGGTCAGGTGGCCGGGGTGCCGCCTCGCGACGACGCCCACACCTGCACGGCCAGACCGGCGGCGATGAACCCGAGCATCAGCGCGCCCATCACGACGGCCGTGCCGCCGAGCGCCCCGGCGAGCGGGGTCGCGGCGCCGCCGAGCCCGAACTGCAGCCCACCCGCGAGCGCGGCCGCCGTGCCGGGCGCGCGGTGGCCGAGCGCCTGCGTCAGCGTGATCGACCCGGGGATGACCCAGCCCCAGCCCGCCGTGACCAGGGCCAACGCCGGCCAGATCAGCGCCGGGCCGACACCGGTCAGTGCACCCGCGAGCACGAGGGCCGACCCCACGGTGCAGGTGACGAGCCCGACGGTGAAGAGGTGGTCCTCGGCGAAGCGTCCGACGAGGCGGCGGAACAGCAGGGTCGACGCGATCATGCACGACGCGTTCGAGGCGAAGACGAGCGTGTAGAGGCCCTCGCCGAAGCCGTACTGCTGTTGGAAGACGAACGACGACGTGGCGATGTACGAGAAGAAGCCGATCGTCGCGGCGCAGCCCGTCACGAGGTACCACCGGAAGCGCGGCATCGCGAGCAACGAGCCCATCCGTCGCAGGGACGCCAGCAGCGAGCCCGCCCCCGGCTCGGGGCCGACGAGCGCCTCGGGCAGACGCCGCGCGGCCGCCCAGGGCAACGCGGCGCCGCGCCCCGCCAGCCCGACGACCGTCGCCCGCCAGCTCGACACCGAGAGCACCACGCCGCCCACGAGCGGCGCGACGACCGGGCCGCCGGCGTTGATCGCGGCGGGCGTGGCGAAGAGACGGCTGCGCGCGACTCCCGTGGTGGAGTCCCCCACCATGGCCCGGGCGGCCACCGAGCCCGCCGCGCCGCCGAGGCCCTGCGCGACGCGCGCGACGACGAGGGTGGCCGCGTCGGGAGCCACGGCGCAGGCGAGGGAAGCGAGGGCGAACAGGACGGTCCCACCCAGCAGGATGCGCCTCCTGCCCCGACCGTCGCTGATCGGCCCGATCACGATCTGGCCGACCGCGAACGCGACGAGGAACGCCGTCAGGCTGAGCTGCACCTCGGCCGTCGTCGCCCCGAGGTCGCGCGCGATGGCCGGCAGCGCGGGGATGTACATGTCGGTCGCGAACGGCGAGATGCCCACGATGAGCGCCACCGTCAGCACGGCCCCCCGCCCGGTCGACCAGGAGGGGCGATTCGGCTCGGCCGGGACGTCGTCGTCGCTCATCGCCCCGAGCCTAGGCGTACGCCGCCCTGATGCCGGCCCGCGCCTCCTCCCTTTGTGCCCTCCTGCCGGCCCGCGCCTCCTGCCCTCCTGCCCTCTCTCTTTCTCCCCTGGGCTCTCGCTCCCTGTGCAAATCGCGACCGCACCCGGCGCCCGCGGCGGGCCGAACCCGACCGCCGGGGCGCGACGCGCCGCTCACTTTCCCGGAGGAGCGGCGTGTCGGCTCTCCGGTGTCGCGATTTGCACACCATCGGCCGGACGTTTACTTAGCCGAACTAAACGAGTATCGTGGCCCGGCGATGACCGACTCCGCGCCTCCTGCCCCCTCCGCCTCCCGGGCCGTGCCGCACGCGCACCTCGCCACCGACGTCCGCGGGGCCGTTCTACGCCTCGCCCGCCGACTGCGCCAGCAGAAGGCCGACGCCGACGTGACCGACGCCCAGATGGCCGCCCTCGGCTACGTCGTGCAGAACCAGCCGCTGACGATCGGGGCCCTCACCGCACACGAGGGCGTCACTCCCCCGTCGATGAACCGCACCGCCGGCAAGCTCGCCGACGCCGGGCTGCTGCGTCGCACGGTCGACGACGACGACAAGCGCCGCGTGCTGCTCGAGACGACCGAGGCCGGCGCCGCCTTCGTGTTCGAGACGCGTCGCCGCCGGGACGAGTGGCGCGGGGCCCGCCTCTCGGCCCTGACCGCCGACGAGCGTCGCACCCTGGCCGACGCGACCGAGATCCTGCGGAAGCTGACCCGCTCGTGACGGCCATGTTCCGCAGCCTGTCGCTGTTCAACTACCGCCTCTGGTTCGCCGGGGCGCTCGTGTCCAACATCGGCACCTGGATGCAGCGGACGGCGCAGGACTGGCTCGTCCTGACCGACCTGACCGACAACGACGCCACGGCGCTCGGCATCACCATGGCGCTGCAGTTCGCGCCGCCGATCCTGATGGTGCCGATCACGGGGCTGATCGCCGACCGGTTCGACCGTCGGCGACTGCTGATGGTGACCCAGCTGAGCATGGGGCTCCTCGGGCTCGGCCTGGGCGTGCTCGTGCTGACCGACAGCGTGCAGCTCTGGATGGTGTACCTCTTCGCCCTGCTGCTCGGCGTCGCGGCCGCGATCGACGCCCCGGTGCGGCAGAGCTTCGTGTCCGAGCTCGTGCCCCCCGGGCACCTGACGAACGCCGTCAGCCTGAACTCGGCCTCGTTCCACGGCGCACGCCTGATCGGCCCCGCGGCCGCCGGCGTGCTCATCGCGCCCATCGGCACGGGCTGGGTGTTCCTGATCAACGCCGGCTCGTTCGCCGCCGTGCTGCTGTCGCTGCGGTTCCTCCGCGTCGCGCAGCTCGAGCTGAAACCCGCCGTGTCGCGGGCGAAGGGGCAGATCCGAGAGGGGTTCCGCTACGTGCGCGAGCGACCCGACCTGGTCGTCGTGTTCGTCATGGTGTTCGTCATCGGCACCTTCGGCCTCAACTTCGCCATCTTCACCTCGACCATGGCCAGCGTCGAGTTCGGCGTCGACGCCAGCGGGTTCGGCCTGTTGTCGTCCGCGATCGCGGTGGGCTCGCTGGTCGGCGCCCTGCTGTCGGCCCGGCGCGAGAGACCCCGCTGGCGCGTGCTCGTCACGGCGGCCCTGGCCTTCGGCGTGACCCGCCTGGTCGCCGCGGTCATGCCGACCTACTGGAGCTTCGCCGCCGTCCTCGTCACCGTGGGGCTCGCGTCGATCACGCTGATGACGACGGCCAACGCCACGGTGCAGCTGACCACGGCACCCCGCATGCGCGGCCGTGTCATGGCGCTCTACATGGCCGTCTTCACCGGGGGCACACCGCTCGGCGCACCGATGGTCGGCTGGGTCGCGAACGTGGCCGGGCCTCGTTGGGCGATCGGTGTCGCGGCGGCGTCGGGCTTCGTGGCGGCCGGCGTCGCGATCGTCTGGCTCGTCCGCGGACAGCACCTGCGGGTGCATCGCGTCCGGGCGGGCGAGCCCGACCCCGTGACCGGCGCATTGCCCGTGCTCGGCGCCGGGCGGTTCCACTACCGGCTGCAGCACGACGGCGACGCGGCGGCTGCCCGCGAGCGTGACGCGGCCGCGGTCGAACTCGCCGTCGACGAGGGCACGGCGAGCCGGCCGTCCTGAGCCGCCGGGCGTCGACGCGCCCCGACGCAGGACGGGCGAGTCCGGGGGATGCGGGCGGGCACGAACGACCGTCTGCCACGGACACGCCCGTGTTCGGCGTGCAGGAGGCGCGGCGCCGGTCCGCCACGCCCGTCACCGGCTGCA
The DNA here is from genome assembly GCF_001297205.1 of Frigoribacterium sp. RIT-PI-h. Taxonomy (NCBI): domain Bacteria; kingdom Bacillati; phylum Actinomycetota; class Actinomycetes; order Micrococcales; family Microbacteriaceae; genus Frigoribacterium; species Frigoribacterium sp. RIT-PI-h. The sequence goes on from NZ_LHOZ01000024.1 coordinate 23,474, forward strand.
GCGTCAGAGGCGCGCGTAGACCAACAGCGACGCCAGCAGCACCACGAACGGTGCGATCAGGAGCACGTTGAGCAACTTGTGTTCGACCATGACGGCGACCCACTCTCGCAGGAAGGCGCTCGGCACGTAGTAGGCGGCGGTCGGCGACCCGACGACGTCGGCGTCGCTGCCGATGTCGCGCGCCAACAGGGCGGCGCGCAGCACGTGGTAGTTGTTCGTCACGACGAGGGTCGGCCCGGTCCGACCGGCGTCGGCGAGCACCCGACCCGACAGCACGAGGTTCTCGCGGGTGGAGCGCGATGCCGTCTCGGGCAGCACGTCGTCCGGGTCGGCGCCCTGGGCGATGAGGTACTCGGCCATGGCCTCGCCCTCGGGTCGGGGCTCGTCGGCGCCCTGGCCGCCCGAGGGGACGAGCACCGGTCGCCGTGCGCCCTCAGGAGTCGACCGGTAGATCGCCAGCGCCCGGTCGAGCCGGCTGCGCAGCAGGGGCGGGACCTCCCCGCGGATCAACCCCGATCCGAGCACGATCAGGGCACCGGGCAGGGCGCGCACCCGGGGGCGCGCGTACACGAGCGACCACAGGGTGAAGGCGACGAAGGTGAGGGCGGCGTATCCGGTCACGAAGACGACGACGAGACCGAGGCCGACGGCGACGTCCTGCAGCGCCGGCACGGTCGAGCGCCGGCCCGCCTCGACGACCAGGACGACGATGAAGGGCACGCCGACGAGGGCGATGCCGACGAGCAGGGACAACAGGTTGCCGAGGCTGCGCCCCTCGGACCGCAACATCGTGATGCCGTTCGCGATCGCGAAGACGGCGAGCGCGAGCACCAGCACGGGGACGAGCACGAGGGCCAGGCCGACGAGCAGGCCGAGCGCCGGGAAGGCGGCGACCAGGACGCCCGACAGGGCGACGAGCCCGAAACCGCCGGCCATCACCAGGAACACCCCGTTGCGGAACCGTCGGGCATCCTGACGACGGGATGTGGCGAACAGCAACAGGAAGACGACGGCGATGCCGGCCGTGATCGCGGTCATGCCCCGAGGCTACCCACACGAGACCCCAGGACGTCGCTCGGACCCCCGCGCGCGCGGAAGGGTCTCGGCGAGATCCTGGGGTCTCGGCAGGTGAGCGCTGGTCAGCGGTCGAAGAGGTTGCCCAGGCCGGGGATCTGGAACCCCTCGCCGAGGTTGCCGAGCTGGTCGCCCAGCCCACCCACCTGGTCGCCGAGGCCGCCGACCTGCTCGCCCAGGCCGCCGAGGTACTCCTCGCCGCCCGCGGTCAGGCCGTCGAGCCCCTCGAAGCCGAACCCGTTCGTCAGCTGCTCGAAGTCGACGCCCGACGTCACGGCATCGGACAGCAGCGGCAGGGCGACGCTGCTGACGGCGGCCGCACCGGCCACGGCGACCGCGAGGCCCGCGACGCCGGCCCCTCCGGCGCCGCCCGCGGCCCCCGCCGCGACCTTGCCGCCCGTGCTGCCGAGCACGCGTTTCATCAGTCCGGGGTGCGCGGTCTCGCCACGGGTCGCCGCCCGGGCGAGGTCGGCCGGTGAGCTCGAGGCGGGGCGTTCGCCCTGGGGCACCTCGGCGCTCAGGCGGGCGAGCACCTGCTGGCGCTGCTCGGGGGTGAGCCGCTCGAACGCGTCGCGGTGCACCTGCTCGAGCTGCTGCGGCGGGGCGGTCTGGAGCAGGTAGTCGTACTTGGCGAGGGCCGCACGGTCGGCGGCGGAGCCCTGCGGGGCGTGCCCGCCGGTCGCCGGACGCCCGACGCCCTGCTGCGGTGCGCCGTACCCGCCACGCTGCGGCTGCTGCCCGCCCTGCTGCGGCTGCCCGTTCTGGCGGTCGTCGCCGGTGACCTTGTCGGAGACCTTGCGCACCATGTCGCGCCAGTCGGTGGATCCGCCGGACGCACCACCGCGCCCGGTCGAGGAAGAAGAGGAGTTGCCGAGCGCACGCGCGGCGGCACCCAGGAGACGGTCGAAGTTGGCCATGGCACCGATCCTCTCGACCCCACATCCGAGAAGCCCGCTCAGAAGCCGAGCATCGCCCGGGAACGGCGCGTCCACCGCTGCGGGTTACGGTCGAGCCCTCGTCCGGGTTACATTCGCAGGGGACGTCCGCGCGGGCCCGACTCGCGGCGTGCGTTCCACGGACGAGGAGGTGTCGCATGGGCAAGGCAGCAGTCACGGGCTGGGTCGCTCTCGCGATGCTGGTCTCGGGTGCCGCGCTCGTCATGGCCGCCACCTTCCGCCTCGCCAGCGGGGGCCTCTTCGCCGGCGGCTTCCTGCCCATCGGCGACCTCGACTTCGTCACCATCGCGATCTGGCTCCTGGGCGCCGCCCTCGCCGTCGGCGGCGTGGCCCTCGCCCTCGTCGGGCTGACCGACCGGGTGCTCGGCGCCCTTCCGCGCGACGAGCCCGACCGCGCTCTCGAGCACGAGACCGTCCGCGAGACGCCACCGTTCACCGACCGCTCGACGGCTCAGGAGGCGCGGGTCCTGTCCGCAGGACGACCGACGTCCGCCGCCGTGCTCGCGTCCGCCCCCGTGGTCGCCGCCGCACCGACTCCGGCGGGCGCCTCCCCCCCGAGCACGCCCGCCGAGACCGAGTCCGCTCCCCTGGCCGCACCCGCCCCGCCTCCCGCCCCCGCGACGGCCCCTGCGGGCCCGACCCTCGCTGAACGCCTGCGTCCCGTCCTCTCGTCCGCCGCCACCCGGGTCGCGGCCGCCGCGCGTGCCACCGGCGACGCCCTGGCCCGTGCCGGTCGGGCCACGGTCCGGGGCACCCGTCGCGCCTCACAGGCCGTGGTCGCCTGGGTCCGACGCACCACCCCCGTCGTCGTCGCCTGGTTCCGCGCGACCGGCACCACCGTTGTCGCCTGGTTCCGCACGACCGGCAGCTCCGTCGCGACGCGTACCCGGCCGGCTGCCCGCTCGACCTGGGACGGCGGGCGCCACGGCAGCCGCGCCACCGCGGCCGGAGCCGCCGTCGCCGCCCGGGCCACGGGAGCGACCGCACGCCGCGCCTCCTCGGCCGCCTCCACCCCCGCCCGCGTCACCCGCGCCCGCCCGCGGCCCCCCCCCCGCGTCCCGGGCCGCCGCCCGCCAGGCCGAGCCCGGCCGCGGGCCGGCCCGACAGGCCGCGCGCCTCGACTTCCTGGCCGCGCGCCGCGCCCGGGCGCCGCCCCCCGCCCCGGGCGACGCCGCGGTGGAGCGCGAGTCCGCCCCGCCCTCCCCCCCGGCCTGCCCCCCGCACCCGACGACACCGGCGAGTGGACACGGCACCGCGTCATTCGCCGGCGTGCTGTCCCCCGTCGGTGCCGCGGGACCGTCTCCCCTAGGCTCGCCGCATGCGCGTACCCCTCGGATTCGTCGGCCTGGTCGCCGTGGCCCTCGCCGTGACGGGCTGCACGGCCGTCGGGGCCGGGGCCGGTGAGCGACCCGAGCGCGCCTCCTCGTCCACGGTGGGGGCGTCGGGTGCCGCGACGGCCGACGGCGTCGTGCTGCCGCCCGAGGGCGCCCGCTTCGACTACCAGCTAGGAGGCGCGTCGCCGGTCCCCGACGGAGCCACCGTCGTCGCCCGCGACAGCACCGACGACCCCGCCGAAGGCGCCTACGGCATCTGCTACGTGAACGGGTTCCAGACGCAGCCCGGCGTCGAGTGGCCGGACGAGCTGCTCGTGCGCACGGCCGACGGCGAACCGCTGGTCGACCCGGGCTGGCCGGACGAGCACCTGTTCGACCTGTCCACCGAGGCGAACCGGCAGGCCGTGGCCGAGCGCCAGGCGTCGACGATCGACGGCTGCGCCGCCTCGGGCTACCAGGCGGTCGAGTTCGACAACCTCGACTCGTGGCCGCGCTCGGACGGCGCCTTCGACGAGGACGCCGCGGGCGCCTGCGCGACCCGGCTCGCCGCCCGGGCCCACGCCGCCGGGCTGGCGACCGCGCAGAAGAACACCGCCGACCTCGGCGCCCGGGGTCGCGACGAGGTCGGCTACGACTTCGCCGTCACCGAGGAGTGCGACCGCTACGACGAGTGCGACGCCTTCACGGACGTGTCCGGCGGGCTCGTGTTCGACGTCGAGTACACCGACGACCACCGCGGCTCGGTCGCCGAGGTGTGTGCCCGCGTCACCGCGCTCGACCCTGCCCCCTCGACGATCGTGCGCGACCACGTCCTGGTGCCGGCCGGCGACCCGGCCCACGTCTACACGGCCTGCTGACCCGCGCCTCCCGCCCCTGGGCCCTCGCCCTCAATCCCGGCGAGACGTCACGACGTGCCGCTCCCCTCGGAAGGCGAGCGGCCCGTCGTGACATCTCGGCGGGCCGGGCCCAGGCCCCGCGGGCGATCCCGACGGTGACGAAGAGCGCGCTGTTGGACGAGCCGGCGCAGACACCGCGCAGCGGCGGCACGGCGCGGTAGTCGCGGCCCTGGCCGCGACCACGTGCCGTTCGCCGATGGCGATCAGGTTGGTCGGGTCGAAGCCGTGCCAGGTGCCGCAGAAGAACTCGACCCAGGCGTGCGACTCGCCCGTGACGGTCTCGCGCAGCTCGGCCGAAGGCTTCGGGTGCAGGTAGCCGCTGACGTAGCGCGCCGGGATGCCCGCCGCCCGCAGGGCGCCGACCGTGACGTGGGCGATGTCCTGGCAGACGCCGGCCCGCGCGGCCCACGACTCGGCGGCCGTGGTCTTGACGTTCGTGACGCCCGGCAGGTACCGCACCGCGCCTCCGACCGTCTCGCAGATCGCCATCGCGGCGGCGCACGGGTCGGCGTGCGCCGCCCGCGCCTCGGTGCCGACCTCGGCCAGGTCGGCAGGAGGCGCGGTGAGGGGCGTCTGCTCGAGGTGCTCGACGAACGACGTGCTGGCCCCCACGACCGCCGCCAGGTCGGCCCACGAGATCGTCTCGGACGGATGCGCCTGCGGCCGCACCTCGACGAGCGAGGTCGCGGTCAGCGAGAGCTGCCGGTGCGGCAGCAGCACCTCGAACGACGACACCCGCGTTCCCCAGTAGTCGACGTACTCGTGCGACGCGGCGACGGGCTCGATGCGCAGGTGCGACGAGAGCACGAACTGACCCTCGGTGTGCGCCGGCAGCATGCGCGCCTCGTTGTAGCTGGCGACCGCCTCGCCCTGGTACGAGAAGCCCGTCAGGTGCCGGATGCGCAGCCGGCTCACGACCGCTCCCCCACCCAGGTCGGTGCCGCGCTCGTCGGGAAGTACCGCTGCCGGATCGCCTCGGACGCGGCGCTCGTCGCGGCCTGCACGGTGTCCATCTGGCCGGGCAGGTCGTCGAGGATCTCGCCGATCGGCCGGTATTCGAGTTCGCTGCGCATCTGACCGAGGATGCGCACCCCGCTGTCGGACGCCGCCACCCGGTGGTTCGTCGGCTCGACGTCGCGCAGGCAGGCCTCGGCCCGACTGATCGCGAACAGCACGCTGCGCGGGAACAACCGGTCGAGCAGCAGGAACTCGGCGGCGTTGCGGGCGCTCGGCACGCCCCGGTAGGTGCGCAGGTACGCCTCGTACGCGCCGCACGACCGCAGGATCGTCGTCCACGACGGCCCGGACGCCTCGGTCAGGGTGCGGGTCGCGAGCAGGCGCGCGGTCATGTCGGCCCGCTCGATCGACCGGCCGAGGGTGAAGAACTGCCACACCTCGTCGCGGCTCGTGGCGCTCTCGATGATCCCGACGGCGAGCGCGCTGCGCTCCCGCACCCAGGCGAAGAACTCGTGCACCTTGTCGTCGGCGACCTTGCGCGGCATGCGGGCGCGCGTCGTGTTGAGACACTCCCACAGCTCGGTCGAGACGATCTCGCGGGCCCGGCGCGCGTTCTCGCGGGCGGCACCGAGCGAGTAGGCGATGGAGGCCGGGTTGTGCCGGTCGACCGCGAGCATCGACAGCACGTCGCCCCGGGCGAGGTCGCGCTCGGGGGCGTCGCTGCCCATCACGGCGAGGAGGCTGCGGCAGGCGACGTCCTCCTCGATCCAGGGGTCCTCGAGCAGCAGCTGCAGGTGCACGTCGAGGATGCGCGCCGTGCCGTCCGACCGCTCGATGTAGCGACCGATCCAGAACAGGCTCTCGGCGATGCGGCTCAGCATGATGGTCCTTCGGTCGGGGTGGCTCCGTGGGCGGGAACGCGGGACGCAGGAGGCGCGGGTCGGCCTCGTGACCCGGCCCGCCCCTCCTTCGTCTGTTGCTGTTGCGCCTGCTGGTCGTTGCGGGGGTCGTCCTGGGGCGCGTGGTCGGGGCTGTGGTCGGCCGCGGCGGCCGCGGCCTCCGCGAGCTGCTCGGGCGTGACAACCGGGATCGACTGGGTCGGGGTCGTCTGCTCGGCGATGAGAGCGCTCACGTCGTGTCCGGCCCAGGCGTTGACGTCGCCGCCGACGATCCAGGTGTCCTTCGAGCCGCCGCCTTGGCTGCTGTTGACGACCAACTGCCCCTCGGGCAGGGCGACCCGGGTCAGGCCGCCGGGCAGCACCCACACGTCGTCGCCGTCGTGCACGGCGAACGGCCGGAGGTCGGCATGGCGGGGGCGGAGGCCGTCGTCGACCAGGGTCGGGATCGTGCTGAGCTGCACGACGGGCTGCGCGATCCAGCCGCGAGGGTCGCGTTGCAGCTGCGTGCGCAACTCGTCGAGCTCGCGTCGGCTCGCGGCCGGACCGACGACGAGGCCCTTGCCGCCCGAGCCGTCGACCGGTTTGACGACGAGCTCGTCGAGGCGGTCGAGCACCTCGTCCAGGGCGCCGGGGTCCTCGAGCCGCCAGGTGTGGACGTTCGGCAGCAGGGCCTCTTCACCCAGGTAGTAGCGGATCAGCTCGGGCAGGTAGGTGTAGACGAGCTTGTCGTCGGCGACGCCGTTGCCCACCGCGTTCGCGATCGTCACCGTGCCGAGACGGGCGGCCATCAGCAGGCCGGGCGACCCGAGCACCGAGTCGGCGCGGAACTGCAGCGGGTCGAGGAACTCGTCGTCGACACGGCGGTAGATCACGTCGACGCGTTCGGGCCCGCCGGTGGTGCGCATGAAGACGCGGCCGCCCGAGCAGTACAGGTCGCGACCCTCGACCAGCTCGACGCCCATCAGGCGGGCCAGCAGGGTGTGCTCGTAGTAGGCGGAGTTGAACACCCCGGGGGTCAGCCCGACGACGGTCGGCTCGTCGACGCCCGACGGGGCGCTCTTCTTCAGCGCGGCGAGTAGCCGGTTGGGGTAGTCCCCCACCGGACGCACCCGCATCGAGACGAAGAGTTCGGGCAGCGTCTGTGCCATGACGCGACGGTTCGAGATGACGTAGCTGACGCCGCTCGGCCCCCGGACGTTGTCCTCGAGCCCGCGCCGGGCCCCCGCCTCGTCGCGGATCAGGTCGATGCCGCTCACCTGGATGCGCACGCCGTTCGCCGGGTCGATGCCACTCGCCTGCCGGTGGAAGTGGCTCGAACTCGTGGTGAGGCCGGCCGGGGTGACCCCGTCGGCGATGGCGGTCTGCGGGCCGTAGACGTCGGCGAGGAACGCCCCGGGGGCCTTGACCCGCTGCTTGATGCCACGCTCGACGGTCGTCCACTCGGCGTGCTCGACGACCCGCGGCACGGCGTCGAGCGGGAACGGCCGCTCTTCGCCGGCGAAGTCGAAGGTGACGCCCTGGGCCAGGTACGAGTCGGCCAGCGCCGCGGTGCGGCCCCGCAGGTCGTCCTGCGTCATGCCCTCGAGCGTCGCGTGGATCTCGTGGTACGCCCGACGGGGCGTGCCGTCGGGCTCGAACATCTCGTCCCACGCGGCCGCCGGCGGACGGGCGCCGGCCGGCCGGGCCGGGGCACCCGTGGTGGTCGCGTATCCCTCGAAGAGCTCACCCATGGCTCGACGCTAGCCAGGGGGTGTTGCCGGGGTGTTTCGGCCGTGCGGCGGGGGTGTGTCGGGGCCCTTCGTGCAGCTGCGCGACACCTGTCGCCCAGGTCTCGACCCGGCTCGGCTCGGCCGCGAGGGAGGACGAAAGCGAACAGGAGAGCCTTCCCGCCGATCCGATTTGTAACAGAGAACTCCCAGGAGGAATAGCGTCACCCCCGAACGACAAGAACGTCCCACTGGGAGGACCACCACATGCGCTTCAAGTACCTCGTCATCGCCCTCATCGCGTTCCTCGCGTACACCTACGGCGCCAAGGCCGGAAAGGGTCGCTACAAGGAGATCAGCAACTTCTTCGACTCGTTCTGGAACGACCCCAAGGTGAAGAAGGCGCGTGTCCAGGCCAAGAAGGACGTCACCAAGGCCCGCAAGGCCGCGGTGAAGAAGGCTCGCAAGGCCTCGCACTAGTCCTCTCAGCCGCAGGGGCCCGAGAGGACGACCTTCTCACGGGCCTCTTCGCATGCGGCCGTCACACATACCCCGCTGGCACGCACCCGACCCCGACCGTCTCAGCAGCACCAGCGCAACCCGCGCACCAAACGAAAAGGAACACATCATGGGCTTCCTCGCCTTCATCCTCCTCGGCCTCATCGCCGGCGCCATCGCCAAGCTCATCCTCCCCGGCAAGCAGGGCGGCGGCTGGATCGCCACCCTGATCCTCGGTGTCATCGGCGCCCTCATCGGCGGCTGGATCGGCGGCGCCGTCTTCGGCGTCGGCTACGACGGCTTCTTCAGCATCCAGAGCTGGATCATCGCGATCCTCGGTGCGCTCGTCGTCCTCGTCATCTGGGGCTTCATCACCGGTCGCAAGGGCAGCCGCGCGTAAGCAGCTCCCCCGCACCACGACAGAGCGGGCCGTCCCTCACGGGGCGGCCCGCTCCGCCGTTTCCAGGGGGTCGCCTTGCCGTCCCGGCGCGCCGCACCCGACCCGTGCCTCCGTGCCCTCCGTCCACCTCCTCACCCCGCGTGCCGAACCCGCCCCGCCCCTCCTCCCCCCGCACCCCGCGCGCCGAACCCGCCCCGCCCCTCCTGAGCCCGCGTGCCGAACCCGCCACCCGCCGCGCGCCACGCCGCTCATCTCCACTCTCCGGCCCCGATCACCCACCGACTGTCGCGAATTGCACACCGCGGCCACGCAACAGGGGCAACAGGGGCAGCAGGTGCGGGTGCGAGACTCGGGTCATGTGGACGCAGAACCGGCCCGACCCCGACCTCGAGGCCCCGGAGGCGGTGGGCGCGACCGCAGGCGCGACACGACCACCGCGGTGTGGCGGAACGAGGCCGGCGGCCCCACGGACCGCCTGGGCGGCGGGCCGACCCGACGCTTCGCGAAGGGGGCCCCGCACGGCAGCGGCCTCGACCTGCACGCCGAGGAGATGCGGCTGCGCTGGGTCGTCGACTTCACCCCCGCCCCCCGCGTGCTCGAGATCGGCGGCGACGACGCGGGCGAGTACCTGGTGACGGCGGGCGTGCCGGGGCGCAGCGCCGTCGACCCGCTCTGGGACGGCGACCCGGCGACCGCCGTACGCCAGGCGGGACGGGGGCTGAGGCGACTGCACGACGTGCTGCCGGTCGACGAGTGCCCCTTCAGCTGGTCGGTGGACGACCGGATCGCGACCAGCGGGAAGGCGCGCACCGCGCCTCCTGAGCTCGGCGACCCGCCGGCGATCGACCGCCTCGTCGTCTGCCACGGCGACCCGTGCGTGCCCAACACGTTGATCGGCGACGACGGACTCTGGTCGGGGCACGTCGACTTCGACGCCCTCGGCGTCGCCGATCGCTGGGCCGACATCGCCGTCGCGACGATGAGCCTCGGCTGGAACTACGGGCCCGGCTTCGAGCAGACCTTCCTCGACGCGTACGGCGTCGCCGACGACCCCGTCCGCACGGCGTACTACCGGGCGCTCTGGGCCGCGACGTGACCCGGGGCTGAGCTGCCCCAGGGGCCACGACGCCACGAAGTCGGCACCGCGCCACGAGAAAACCAGGCGGTCTGACCAGAACGTGGCGTCATACACCGCCCGGGTCGTCCAAGATGGTGCGGTGACCGACATCGAGACCACACGACGACACGACGGCAGCCGTGACGACATCAGCGGCGCCGTCGACGGCAGCCTCCGTCAGGACGTCAGCTACCTCGGCAGCCTGCTCGGCCGGGTGCTGCGCGAATCCGGCGGGGACGAACTCTTCCAGGCCGTCGAGGCCGTCCGGGCGGCAGTCATCGCCGCCCACGAGGGGGCCGACGGCGCGAGCCTCGACGACGCCCAACGCCTCGTCGACGCCCTCGACCAGGGGCTCGCCGAGCAGGTCGCGCGTGCCTTCACCTGCTACTTCCACCTCAGCAACCTCGCGGAGGAGCACCACCGCGCCCGTGTGCTGCGCCGCCGCGGCAGCGAGGCGAGCGCCGCGGGCGACCCGGTCTCGGCCACGCTGCGCCAGCTGACCGACGAGGTCGGTGCCGACGAGGCCTCGAAGCGACTCGACGCCCTGCGCTTCCACCCCGTGCTCCCCGCGCACCCGACCGAGGCCCGCCGCCGTGCGGTCGCGTCGAGCATCCGTCGCATCAGCGACCTGATGATCGACCGCGACCGACTCGAGAACGACGTCGCCGTGGCCGAGGCCGAACGTCGCCTGCTCGAGGAGGTCGACACGCTCTGGCGCACCTCGCCGATCCGCACCACGCGCCCGACCCCGCTCGACGAGGTCCGCACGGCCATGAGCATCTTCGACCAGACGCTCTTCGAGATCGTGCCGCAGGTCTACCGCCTGCTCGACGACCGGCTGCTCGGCGACGCCGCCGGCCGCGAACCCGCCGTCGCCCCCGCCTTCATGCGCCTCGGCACCTGGATCGGCGGGGACCGTGACGGCAACCCGCACGTCACGGCCGAGGTCACCCGGGCCGCCGCCGACATCGCCGCCGAACACGTCCTGCTCGGCCTGCACCGCGCGACGACCCGCATCGGCGGCACCCTGACGCTCGACGAGGCCGAGACCCCGGCCTCCGACGAGCTGGTGGCCCTCGCGGAGGCGCAGCGCGGGATGGACGCGGACGTCGCGTCCCGCATCGGCGTCCGCTCACCCCACGAGCTGCACCGCCGCGTGCTGATGTTCGTCGCGGCCCGCATCGACGCGACCCGCCGCGAGGGCGCACCGCTCGCCTACGGCCACCCCGACGAGCTGCTCGCCGACCTTCGCGTCGTGCAGCAGTCGTTGCGCGCGGCCGGCGCGCACCGCAGCGCCAACGGCGACCTGCAGGGCCTCGTCTGGCAGGTCGAGACGTTCGGCTTCCACCTCGCCGAGCTCGAGGTGCGCCAGCACTCGCAGGTGCACCGCACGGCCCTCGCCGAGCTCCGCGCGGCCGACCCGGTGGCGGGTGGGGAGCGGTCGACCGGCGGCGACGCCGGGTCCGACACCGCGCCTCCTGCTCGGAGCGAGATGACCGACGAGGTCCTCGCGGTGTTCCGCACGATCGCCGACCTGCAGAAGCGCTACGGCGTGCGGGCCGCGTCGCGCTACATCGTGTCGTTCACGCAGTCGTCGGCCGACCTGGCCGCCGTCTACGAGCTCGCCGAGCGCGCGATGGGCGACGAACCCGCGCCCGTGCTCGATGTGATCCCGCTGTTCGAGACGTTCGCCGACCTCGAGGCCAGCACGCGCATCCTCGACGAGGCCCTGCAGACCGAGGCGGTGCAGAAGCGCCTCGCGGCGACCGGCCGCCGCCTCGAGGTCATGCTCGGCTACTCGGACTCGTCGAAGGACGTCGGGCCCGTCTCGGCCACCTTCGCCCTCTACGCCGCCCAGGCCCGCATCGCCGACTGGGCCGCCGAGAACGACATCGAGCTGACGCTGTTCCACGGTCGCGGCGGCGCCCTCGGCCGCGGTGGCGGACCTGCCAACGAAGCCGTGCTGGCACAGCCGCCGGCCTCGGTCGACGGCCGCTTCAAGATCACCGAGCAGGGCGAGGTCATCTTCGCCCAGTACGGCAACAAGACCATCGCCGCCCGACACGTCGAGCAGATGGCCGCGGCCACGCTGCTGGCGTCGAGCCCGTCGAACGAGGAAGCCAACGCGACCGCCGCCACCCGGTTCGCCGAGGTCGCCTCGACGATGGACGTCGCCTCGCGTGAGGCGTTCTTCGGCCTGGTCAAGGCCGACGGCTTCGCGTCGTGGTTCGCCGCCGTCACCCCCATGGAAGAGGTCGGGCTGCTCGCCCTCGGGTCACGTCCCGCCCGTCGGGGGCTCTCGGTTGAGTCCCTCGAAGACCTCCGGGCGATCCCGTGGGTCTTCGCCTGGACCCAGGCCCGCATCAACCTCGCCGGCTGGTACGGCCTCGGCTCGGCCCTCGAGGCCGTGGGCGACCTCGACCTGCTGCGTGAGGCCTACGCGGCCTGGCCGCTCTTCTCGGCGATGATCAAGAACGTCGAGATGTCGCTCGCCAAGACCGACGAACACATCGCCCGCGAGTACCTGGCGCTGGCCGACCGCGACGACCTCGCCGGACGCGTGCTCGACGAGATGACCCGCACGCGCAAGTGGGTGCTCGCGGTCAGCGGCCACGGCGAGGTGCTCGACGGACGCCCGGTGCTGAGCCGCGCGGTGCGCCTGCGCTCGCCCTACGTCGACGCGCTCTCACTGTTGCAGCTGCGCGCCCTGCGGGCGATCCGCGTCGCGGGCGGTGGTGACCCGGCGGACGCCGACCACCGCCTCCTGCTGCTCAGCGTCAACGGGATCGCCGCCGGGCTGCAGAACACCGGCTGAGCCGCCGACGCAGGACGCAGGAGGCGCGGGCTGGGTCGTCGACCCGGCCCGCGCCTCCTGCGTCCTCGGCCCGTCAGCCGGGCGTGCGGGTCCGGTGCGTCAGCCGACCAGCTGCTCGCTGAGCGCCCAGAGGCGGTCCGACTGCTCGGGGTCGAGGGCGTAGTCCTTGACGCCGCGGCCCCGGGCGTCCTCGCGGAAGGGCTCGGCCTCGGCGACGTCCTCGAAGTAGCGGGCGCCGACCCCCTCGACGAGCGGGTGGACGGCCACGAAGACCGACGTCGCGGCCCCCTGCTGGGTCGACTTGAAGGCCGGGTTGGGGGTGCCGTCCTCGTCGATCCAGCCGCGGTCGAGCATCTCCTGTTTGGGCAGGTGGCGCTGCAGCGGGGTGAGGATGCCGCCCGGGTGCACCGCGTTCGCCAGCACGCCGTCGTCGGCCCAGCGCTGCGTGACGCCCACCGCGAAGAGCGAGTTCGCCGTCTTGGACTGGCCGTAGGCCGACCACGGGTCGTACGGGCGGCGCTCGAACATCACGTCGTCGAACACGACGGGCGAGAAGTGGTGGCCGGTCGAGCTGAGCGACACGAGGCGTGACGGGGTGCCCGAGGCCTGGGCACCCTCGACGAGGGCACCGCGGAGCGCGTTGGCCAGGGCGAAGTGCCCGAGGTGGTTGTTGCTGAACTGCAGCTCCCAGCCCTCGGGGGTGCGGGTCTCGGGCGTGGCCATGATGCCGGCGTTGTCGATCAGCACGTCGAGCGGACCCTGCCACGCGTCGGCGAAGGCCTGCAGGGTGTCGCGCTTCTCGAGGTCGAGGATCGCGGCACGGACGGTGCCGTTGCCGTTGCCGTCGCCGGTGCTCTGGCGGATGTCGGCGACGGCCTGCTCGCCCTGCTCGGGACGGCGGACGGCGAGGGTCACGTCGGCCCCGGCGGCGACGAGGGAGCGGGCGGTCTCGATGCCGATGCCGGACGCGGCGCCGGTCACGACGATGCGTCGGCCGGTCAGGTCGAGGCCGTCGACGACCTCGTTCGCGGTGGTGGCGGCACTGAAGGGGGTGGTGAGGCGAGTCATGCGGTCGACGTTACGCCCGGGAGGGTGCGCCTCTCCCGGGGGACCGGACGCCCGGGCACGTCGCGACCGGCACCGCGCTCCCGGGGGTGCCGAACCCGACCGGCACCGCGCCTCCCGGGGGTGCCGAACCCGACCGGCACCGCGCCTCCCCGCGTGCCGAACCCGACAACCGCCGGCCGACACGCCGCCCGATTCACGGGGAAATCGTTTTCCCCGACCTCGGTTGTCGCGAATTGCACACCTGGGCAGGGCAGGGCGGCAGGGCAGGGGCGCGGGTGCGGGTCAGGCGGTGCGGCGCGCTCGGCGCATCCGGACGAGCGCGGCGGCGTAGAGGACCGCCGCGACCCAGTGGCCGACGAGGCCGACCCACAGCACCACGAGGCCGATCGTCCGGCCTGCGGCACCGGCATCGGCGAGCGGGACCGGCGCCGCGCCCCCGGCCGTGCCTCCCGCCCCGCCGACCTGGTCCACGACCGCCGCCGCGACCAGCACGAGCAGCAACCCGACGAAGATCAGCGCGGTACGGACCTTGCCGACCCACGTCACCGGGAACGACGCCCCGGCCAGCACGAACAGGGCGTACGCGCTGAGCAGCAGGTCGGGCACGAGCAGCAGCGGCAGCACCGGCCAGGGCACCAGGCCACCCGCGACGAACGCGATGACGACGACGATCACGGTGATGCGGTCGGCCACCGGGTCGAGCCACTTGCCGAGCTCGGACGTGGTGTTCGTGCGACGGGCGATGAACCCGTCGAGGAAGTCGGTCACGAAGACGACCGCGATGACGACCATGGCCGACCAGTAGTGCTGATCCACGATCAACACGAGGAACACCGGCAGCAGCAGCAGCCGCGCCGCCGAGATGGCGTTGGGCACGGTGCGCCACTCGTCCTGACGGAACAGCTTGTCGACGAGCGTCACGAGGCCCCCTCTGCGCGATCGCGCGGACTGTCGGTGCGGTCGCACCGGTCACACCCGAGGAGGCGCGGGTCGCGCCCCCGAGATCGCTCCGAGTCTACGGGTGCCCCGGTCAGGCGGTGCCGTAGAGCGCGTCGGGCAGCTCGCGCGTGAAGATCTCGGCGGTCTTCGGGCCGACACCCTTGAGGTCGGTGAGGCGGCGGGTCAGGTCGGCCCGGTCCGCCGACGACCGCACGAGGTGGTTCACCGACCCCCAGTCGGAGTCGACGCGCCCCATGACCTCGTGCAGCTCGTCGCTCATCACGTGGTCGATGCGGGCGTAGCCGGCCTCGTCGAGCAGCCGCCGCAGCCCCTCGTGGTCGTGCTCGGCGAAGCGGGCGGGACTGGTCAGCCCGTGGTCGATCAGCACCTGGTAGGTGTCGGCGGCGACGCCCTGCTGCACGGGCCGGCCGAACAGCACGCTCGCGAGCAGCCAGCGGTACAGCTGCTGAGGCGAGCCCTCGCTCACGTCGATCCCGAGGTCGGACGGGTGCTTCACGTCACTCATGCCATCCTGTCTCCGCCCGGTGCGCGGCGCGGGTGACGCGACCCGCGCCTCCTCGGATCGCCGCGGGCGCCGGATGCCGCGCGGACCGCGCGCACGGGCCCCTCGACGACGAACCCCGTTCCGTGCGATGAACCACGAAGGAACGTGGTTCGTCGCACGGAACGGGGTTCGCGGTGCAGGCGACCGACTAGCGGTCGGCGTGCTGCAGCGTCGGGTAGTCGGTGTAGCCCTCAGCACCCTCGGCGTAGAACGTGGCGGGGTTCGGCTCGTTGACCTCGTGGTCGCCCTGCCAACGCTCGACCAGGTCGGGGTTGGCGATGGCGAATCGGCCCACGGCGACGGCGTCGGCCTGGCCGTCCGCGACCTCGGCGATCGCCTCGTCGCGCGTGGTGATCTGACCGAAGCCGCTGTTGGCGATGAACGGGCCACCGAAGCGCGTCCGCAGGTCTTGCACGAGCTCGCCGCGCAGGTCGGCCTGCAGCACGCTGAGGTAGGCGAGGCCGAGCGGCGCGAGTCCTTCGACGAGCGCGCGGTAGACGGCGGTCACGTCGGCGACGTCGGTCTCGACGACGTCCTGGATGTTGTGCATGGGCGACAGGCGGATGCCGACGCGGCCGGCACCGATCGCCTCGGCCACGGCGGTCGCGGTCTCGATCGCGAGGCGGGCACGGTTCTCGGGGGTTCCGCCGTACTCGTCGGTGCGGACGTTCGAGACGGGCGAGAGGAACTCGTGCAGCAGGTAGCCGTTGGCGCTGTGGATCTCGACGCCGTCGAGCCCGGCCTCGAGCACGGCGCGCTTCGACGCGGCGACGATGTCGGCCGTGACCTGGCGCACCTCGTCGGTGGTGAGGGCGTGCGGCACGGGGAAGTCGACCTTGCCGGCCGAGGTGTGCACCTGACCGTCGATGGCGATCGCGCTGGGGCCGACGATGCGGTCGGTGCGGGTGATGTCGGTGTGCGAGACGCGGCCGCCGTGCATGACCTGCATGACGATCTGGCCGCCCTCGGCGTGGACGGCGTCGGCGACGCGCTTCCAGCCGGCGACCTGCTCGTCGGTGACGATGCCGGGCTGGCCGTCGTAGGCCTTCGACTCCTGCGAGGGGTAGGTGCCCTCCGTCGTGATCAGACCGAAGGAGGCGCGCTGACGGTAGTGCTCCACCACGACGTCGCCCGGGATGCCGGCGTCACCGGAGCGCAGACGGGTGAGGGGCGCCATGACGAGGCGGTTGCGCAGCTCGAGCTGGCCGAAGGTGGCGGGAGAGAAGAGGTCCAAGGGTGGTCCTTCCGAACGATGGGTCGCCCTCGGGCGGGGGCGCTCGTGAGGCAACCCGGCGGTTGCACGCTGCATTCCCCGCCGGGTGCGCCGACACCCTCGGAAGTCATCGAGACCCCTGTGCGCGGGCTGGGGTGTCGGCCACGTCCCCGGGGCCAGGCGCGCCAGCGGTCGGGCGGTGACGATGACGGCCGTGCCTCCGCCGCCCTCTCCGGCACGGGCCGCTGAACCCCACCCCGGGCACGTCGCGACCCTCGCCGCCTGGCCCCCCTGTGCAATTCGCGACAGCCGAGCTGCTCGACGTCCGATGAACCCCACTTCGTCGGCGTGTCGCCAGCCCGGCTGTCGCGAATTGCACACGAAAGCCACGGCCGGAGGTCGGGAACGGCTCACGGTCGAGGAGGCGCGCGTCGCCTCACCGAGGAGCATCCACCTCCGGCCGGGCCGGCCCGCTCAGCTCTCCCGGTCGAAGCCGGTGCGGACCGCGGCGATGTCGTCGTCGCCGTGGCCCTGCTCGGCGGCCGCCGCGTAGACGCCGGACAGCGCCTCGAGCAGGCCGGTGTCGAAGCGCGTGCCCCGGGCGGCCTCGCGCATCAGGCCGAGGTCCTTGCGGATGCCGTCGAGCGCGAACTGGGCCGGGTACTCGCCGGCGATCATCGTCGCGCCCTTGAGGTGCGCGTACGGGGTGTCGGACTGGCCGCCGTCGATCGCGTCGAGGAAGAGCTGCGGATCGAGGCCGAGAGTTTCCGTCAGCGCGAGCGACTGGGCCGTGGCGGCGGTGATCGTGGCGATCCAGGCGTTGGCGGCGAGCTTGAGCGCCGTCCCCTGCCCGACCGTGTCACCCGCGACGATCGTCTTCGAGCCCATCGCGTCGAGCACCGGACGCACGGTCTCGAGCAAGGCACCGTCGCCGGCGGCCAGCATGACGAGCTTCCCCGTCGCGGCCGGCTTCTTCGTACCGAGCATCATCGCCTCGACGAGCCGGAGCCCGTGCCCGTCGGCCGCCCGGACGACGCGGGCCGTGTCGGCCTCGCCGATGGTGCTGGCCTGAACCCAGACGGCGTCGGGACGGCTCGCGTCGGCCGCGTCGTCGAGGACCTCGAGCACGGCGTCGCCGTCGAACAGCACGGTGACGATCACGTCGACGCCCTCGACCGCCTGACGCGCCGTGTCGGCGACCACGGCGCCGTCGGCGGCCAGCGGCTCGGCCTTCGACCTCGTACGGTTCCAGACCGTGACGTCGAACCCCTCGCGCAGCAGTGTTCCCGCCACGCCCTGACCCATGATGCCCGTCCCGAGCACTGCGACCTTCATGGCTCCGACGCTACGCCCGGCGCGGGCGAGCAGCGCGACTCAGTCGAGCGGATCGGGACCCACGG
Organism: Frigoribacterium sp. RIT-PI-h; assembly: GCF_001297205.1. Taxonomy (NCBI): domain Bacteria; kingdom Bacillati; phylum Actinomycetota; class Actinomycetes; order Micrococcales; family Microbacteriaceae; genus Frigoribacterium; species Frigoribacterium sp. RIT-PI-h. The sequence goes on from NZ_LHOZ01000024.1 coordinate 41,311, forward strand.
GGTCGGGCCGCATCGCGCGGCGCACGCGCGCGACGACCGACGGGGCGGGCGGATCGGTGTACGAACCCGCCTCGACCGGCCCGCTGAGTCGCTGGATCGCCGCCATCACCTCGTCGGTCGCGTGCCGACGAGCCCGACCCGACC
>NZ_LHOZ01000063.1:0-41183 GCF_001297205.1 Frigoribacterium sp. RIT-PI-h
TCGGCGGAGCCTGCAGGGCGACCGGCACGGCCGGGGAGCGCGGGGGGCAGGAGGGCCGGGGGCCCCGCCGGGGCCGCGAGCACCGCCGCCGACGTCTACACGCTCACCGACCTGCACCTGGCCCTGCCGGTGCCGCCGCGAGCCCGCGAGGTCCTCGACTTCGCGGGCCGCTGGGGCAAGGAGCGCACGCCGCAGCGCCGCGAGCTCGTCGTCGGCGCGCACGAGCGCGAGGGACGCAAGGGACGCACCGGCCCCGACGCCGCCACCGTGCTGAGCGTCGGCGTGCCCGGCTTCGGCTTCGGCGCGGGCTCGGGCGAGGTCTGGGGCCTGCACGTCGGGTTCAGCGGCAACCACCGGCACTACGCCGAACGCCTGTCGACCGGCGCGCAGGTGCTGGGCGGCGGCGAGCTGCTGCTGCCGGGCGAGCTGCGGCTCGAGGTGGGCGAGTCGTACCGCAGCCCGTGGGTCTTCGGCTCGTACGGCGACGGCCTCGACGACCAGGCCCGACGGTTCCACCGGTGGCTGCGCTCCCGCGAGCAGCACCCGACCCGCCCGCGCCCGATGACGATCAACGTCTGGGAGGCCGTCTACTTCGACCACGACCTGGCGCGCCTGCGCGACCTGGCCGACCGGGCCGCCGCCCTCGGCGTCGAACGGTACGTGCTCGACGACGGATGGTTCGAGGGCCGCCGCGACGACCACGCCGGCCTCGGCGACTGGGTGGTCGACGCCGACGTCTGGCCCGACGGCCTCTCGCCGCTGATCGACCACGTCACGGGCCTCGGCATGGAGTTCGGCCTCTGGTTCGAGCCCGAGATGGTCAACGAGGACAGCGACCTCGCCCGGGAGCACCCCGAGTGGCTCCTGCAGACCGGCGACCGCCTGCCCCCGCGGTCGCGCGACCAGCAGGTGCTGAACCTCGGCGTCCCCGGGGCGTTCGAGCACGTGCTCGGCCAGATGACGGCGATCCTCACCGAGTACGACATCGCCTACCTGAAGTGGGACCACAACCGCGACCTCGTCGACGCCGGCACCTGGCCCACCGGCGCGGCGGGCGTCCACGAGCAGACCCTCGCGGCGTACCGGCTGATGGACGAGCTCAAGGCGAGGTTCCCCGGGCTCGAGATCGAGTCGTGCTCGTCCGGCGGCGCCCGCGTCGACCTCGGCGTGCTCGAGCGCACCGACCGCGTCTGGGTCAGCGACTGCATCGACCCGCTCGACCGGCAGCAGATGAACCGCTGGACGATGCAGCTGCTGCCACCCGAGCTGCTCGGCTCGCACATCGCCTCGGGCGTCAGCCACTCGACCGGCCGCTGGCACGAGCTGTCGTTCCGGGCCGGCACCGCCCTGTTCGGCCACCTCGGCATCGAGTGGGACCTCGCCCGGGCGACCGACGCCGAGAACCGCGACCTCGCCGCGTGGATCGCCCTCTACAAGGAGCACCGCCGGCTGATGCACACGGGCGACGTCGTGCGGGTCGACGGGACCGACCCGTCGCTGCTGGTCTACGGCTCGGTCGCCGCCGACGCGAGCGAGGCCCTGTTCTTCCTCGCCTACGTCGGACGATCGGACGTGGCACCGCTCGGCCGGGTCACGCTGCCCGGGCTCGACCCCGAGCGGCGGTACCGCGTGGCGCCCGTGACCGTCGGGGCGCCGGACCAGGGCCTGACACCGCCGCCGTGGTGGGGTGCCGCGGACGAGGGCGGCGCGTACCCGGGGATCGTGCTCGACGGGCGCGCACTGGCGGCCGCCGGGCCGCCGGCGGCGTCGTCCTTCCCCGAACGCGCCGGGCTGCAGCGGGTCACCGCCGAGGACTGAGCGCGGGCGGCCCCCGGTGCCGACGACCCCCGTTCCGTGCGATGACCTCGGAGGGCGTGGTTCGTCGCACGGAACGGGGTTCGCGACGGGTCGGAGGCGTGGGGCAGGCAGGAGGCGCGGGCCGCCTTCCGGGGAGAGGGCCGCGTCAGCGACCGAGCGCGTGCATCTGGATCGCGACGGCGGCGGCGCCGCGGGCCCACTCGTCGAAGTGGAACTCCTGGACGAGCAGTCGCGGCGGCGGAGCCGTCGGATGCACGCCGCGCTCGATGGCGGCGTCGACCGCGGCACCGCCGACGGTCGCGAGCCGCACGCCCTCGCCCGACAGCAGGACCACCTCGGGGTCGAGCACGTTCAGGACGCCCGCGATCAGCTGCCCCAGGACGTCGGCGGCGGTGGCGACGACGACCCGCGCCGCCTCGTGTCCGTCGGCGGCGAGGGCGAGCAGGTCGTCGTAGGCGACCGGGCGGCCGAGGGCCCGGACGGCGGCGGCCTCGACCGCGGCGACCGTGAGGAACGCCCCGGCGCAGTCGTGGTGGCCGAGGTCGCAAGTCGGGGCCGACGCGTCGGTAGGGGCGGGCACCGGCACCGGCACCGGCACCGGCACCACGATCCGCTGGTGTCCGATTCTCCCCGCCGACGAGTGCGCCCCGCCGAGCACCTCGCCCGCGGCGACGAGGCCGAGTCCCACGCCCGCGCCGATCGTGACGAGGGCGAACGACCGCAGCCCGCGTCCCTCACCGAACCAGTGCTCGGCCTGGGTCAGCGCGCGCACGTCGTTCTCGACCCAGGTCGGCAGGCCGGTCGGGGCGGTCAGCAGGTCGGCGAGGGGCACGTCGTCCCAGCCGAGGAACGGTGCGTGCCGCACGTGCGCACGGTCGCCGGCCTGTCCGCCGACGGTCACGCCGACCGCGCGGATGCGATCGTCCCGGGCCCGGGCCGCGGCCACGACCGCCGTGACCTGGCCCACGACCGCCGCGGGCGACGGGTCGGGCAGGGGTTCGTCGTGCTCCCCCAGCACCCGTCCCCGCTGGTCGGTCACGACGACGAAGAGGCGGTCGCGGGTCAGCTTGACGCCGACGAAGTGGTGCGCATCCGGGTCGAGGTCGAGCGGGACCGAGGGCCGACCCGAGCCGGACGGCGCGAGGGAGGCTCGCTCGACCAGCAGCCCGCTCTCGAGCAGGGGCTTGGTGATGCGCGTGAGGCTCGGGCCCGACAGGCCGAGCCGGGCCGCGAGCTCGGTGCGCGGGCGGGCACCGTGCACGAGGATGTCGAGCACCACGGCCTGGGCGCTCCCGGCCAGCGGCGACCAGCTGCCGCCGGCCTGCCCGAGGGCCCCGTGCTCGAGATCGCCCTGCCCGAGATCGTGGGAGTCCGTCACGCGACGATCCTATGCAGCCGACCCGCGCCTCCTGGTCGTGACCGGGGGGCCGGTGGGCCGATGGGCCGGGTGGGTCGGGTCGGGTCGGGACCGATCGGGCGGCGTCGGGGCCGCGCCGTGTGGGTCGAGCCCGGCCCGGACGGGGCTGCGTACCCCGCCACCCGAATTGGGGGACAACCGACCACCCCCTCGTGGCCGAACATGAGTCGTGGTGACCCTCATGGACGAAACGCGCGAACTGCCCCTCTGCACGTTGTGCGCCGCGCCGACCCGTCGCGAGCCCAACCCGTTCTACGGCACGGCCCTCTCGGTGCACCGCCACGTGCTCGTCTGCACCTCGTGCTCGACCGTCGGCTTCGTCCCGGTCGTCGCCGACGCCCCCGAGGAGGCGCGGCGCCGGTCCCACTCCGTCGGCCTCCGTGCCCGCGTGGCCGGCTGGTACCGCGCGCTGCCCTGACCGCGCGCCGCGCCTCCTGCGCTTCCCGTGCCGGAGCACCATCGACGGGACAGAACACCCCGGAACACCGCGGTGTCCTGTCCCGTCGGTGGTGTTCGGCTGTGTGCGGCCGAGCGGTCGGTCAGTCCTGCGGTCGGCCGCCGCGCGTGGCCGCCGCGTGCTCGGCGTCGGCCTGGAAGCGCCCGGCCGCCTCGGCGTCGAGCTCGGTGCCCGCGCCGCAGTAGGCGCAGGTGTAGACGTGCTTCGTCGAGTACGGGATCACCGGGATGAAGAACAGCGTGAACCACCGACGGTGCTTGACCAGGCGCTGCGCGGCCTCGTTGCCGCAGACCCGGCAGACGAAGAAGAGGACGCCCAGCAGGGCGCTCGTGCCCTTGGTGCCGAAGATGATCATGCGCTCACCCTAGGCGGGACCGGGGCCCCACCTGTGACGCCGACGTGTGCACGTCGATCGTCATGGGATCACACTTTCGATCAGATGAAGCGGGATCTCTGGTGGGTCCCTGGTTCTCTTCACGGAGAGCGCATCGAAGCCCGAGATCGGTTGTGCGGTCTCGGGCTTCGCCATGCCCGGGGGTCGTTCCGGCGCAGGCAGCCTGTGGGTGATCGCACCACGGAATGAACATCGCGCCGCCGAAACAGGCGGGGCGACGTTCAGCAGGAGGTGCGGCACGTGCCCGCCCCACCTCACCCGGCGCGGAACCGCCGCAGGCGCAGGCTGTTCGTCACGACGAACACCGACGACGCCGCCATCGCCGCGCCGGCCAGCACGGGGTTGAGCAGTCCGAGCATCGCGACCGGGATCGCCGCGACGTTGTAGGCGAAAGCCCAGAACAGGTTGCCCTTGATCGTGCCCAGGGTCGCCCGCGACAACCGGATGGCGTCGGCCACCCCGGCGAGCTCGCCGCTGACGACGGTCAGGTCTCCGGCCGCGATCGCCGCGTCCGTGCCCGTCCCCAGGGCGATGCCGAGGTCGGCCGTCGCGAGGGCCGCCGCGTCGTTGACGCCGTCGCCGACCATGGCGACGACGCGACCGTCCGCCTGCAACCGGGCCACCGCCTCCACCTTCTGCTGCGGGGTCGCCTGCGCGATCACGTCCGCCGCGGCGATGCCGACCTGCGCCGCGACGTGCCGGGCCGCGCCCGCGTTGTCGCCGGTCAGCAGCACGGGCGTCAGGCCCAGCCCGCGGAACCGCTCGACGGCCTCCCGCGCCCCGGGCTTCACGGTGTCGGCGACGGTGACGACACCGCGAACCCGACCGTCCCAGGCGACGGCGACGGGGGTCGCTCCGGTCGCCTCGGCCGCGGCGAACGCCGTCTCGAGGTCAGGAGGCGCGGTGACCGACCACTCGTCGGCCAACCACCCGGGGCGGCCGACGAGCACGAGCGTGTCGTCGACGAGGGCCTGCACGCCGGCCCCGGCGTGGGCGGCGAACTGCTCGACGGACGGGACGACGACCCCGCGTCGGGCGGCCTCGGCCTCGATCGCCCGGGCGACCGGGTGCTCCGAGCCGGACTCGACGGCGGCGGCCCGGGCCAGGACGTCGTCGGCCTCGACGGACCGTGCATCGCCCACGACGGCCTCCACGACCACCTCGCGGACGCTCATGCGTCCCGTCGTGACCGTCCCGGTCTTGTCGAGGACGATCGTGTCGACCGTGCGGGTGCGCTCGAGCACCTGCGGCCCGCGGATCACGATGCCGAGCTGCGAGCCGCGGCCCGTGCCGACGAGCAGTGCGGGCGGCGTCGCGAGCCCCAGCGCGCACGGGCAGGCGACGATCAGCGGGGCGACGGCGGCGGTGAACGCGGTCTGCAGCGACCCGGTGAAGAAGGCACCGGAACCGCCGGCCCCGGGACCGGCCCCGGCGACCGGCCCGCCGAACGCGGGCCACCCGACGACGGTCAGCCCGGCCAGCCCGACCACGACCGGCACGAACCCGGCCGACCCCCGGCCCGCCAGCCGCTGCACCTCGGCCTTGCCGCTCTGCGCCTCCTCGACGAGACGTCCGAGGCGGGCGCGCCCGGGGGCGGCCCCGACCCGGGGGATCCCGCCGAGCAGGCGCCCGCCGACGTTGAGGGTCGCACCGCCCACGCGGTCGCCCGGGCCCACCTCGACCGGCACCGACTCGCCGGTGAGCATGCTCAGGTCGACCGCCGAGGTGCCCTCGCGCACGAGGGCGTCGCTGGCGATCGCCTCGCCCGGACGGACGACCACGAGGTCGCCGGGCACCAGACCCGCGGTGGCGACCCGCGCCTCCTGACCGTCGCGCAGCACGGTGGCCTCCTTGGCGCCGAGCTCGAGCAGGGCGCGCAGGGCCTCGCCCGAGCGGCGCTTGGCTCGGGCCTCGAGCCAGCGCCCGAGCAGGATGAACACCGTCACGGCCGCGGCGACCTCGAGGTAGAGCTCGGTCGGGCCGCCGTGGGTCGCCACCAGGCTGAACGACATGTGCATGCCGGGCCGCCCGGCGTCGCCGAAGAAGAGCGCCCAGAGCGACCAGGCGAAGGCGGCGATCACGCCGACGCTGACGAGGGTGTCCATGGTCGCGGCACCGTGGCGGGCGTTCACCGCGGCGGCGCGGTGGAAGGGCCAGGCACCCCAGACGGCGACCGGTGCGGCCAGGGTCAGCGCGAGCCACTGCCAGTTCGCGAACTGCAGGGCCGGCACCATCGAGAGCACGACGACGGGCAGGGCGAGGGCGGCGCTGACGAGGGTGCGGCGGCGGAGGACGTCGACCTCCGCGGCCCGGGCGTCCGGGGACGCGTCGGACGAGCCGTCGGCCGCGGCGGTCGAGGACGCAGGAGGCGCGGGCACGGTGGCCCCGTACCCCGCGGCGGCCACCGTGGCGATGAGCGCGTCGACGTCGGGCGCGACGGGGTCGCCGTCGCGTGCGTCACCGGCCGCACCGGCCACGACCCGCACGTGCGCCTTCTCGGTCGCGTAGTTGACCGACGCCTCGACGCCGGGGAGCTTGTTGAGCTTGCGCTCGATGCGGTTCGCGCAGGAGGCGCAGGTCATGCCGGTGATGTCCAGCTGCACGGCGTCGAGCGGCACAGCGTCCGACTGCACCGCGCCGGGCTGCACGGCACCGGGCTGCCCGGCGGCAGGCGGGACGGTGCCCCGCGGGACGCTCCCGCCCGGCCGGCCCGCGCCTCCTGCGGTGGTCATCGCGCGGAGAGCTGGTAGCCGGCCTCTTCGACGGCGGCCCGCAGCTGGTCGTGCTCGACGGTGGCGTCGGCCTGGACCGAGACGGTGGACGCGCCGCCCGGGTTGAGGTCGACCTCGACCGAGTCGACGCCGTCGACCTCGGAGAGCTCCTCGGTGACGCTCGCGACACAGTGCTCGCAGGTCATGCCGTCGACCTGCAGGGTGGTGATGGTGGTGTCGGTCATGCTCGGTCCTCTCGATCGGCCCTCAGGTTATACCCCCTAGGGGTATCGATGCCAGGGGTGTCCGCTCTTGTCCCCCACCTCCGAGATGCCTCCGCGTCGAGGCGGCGCCCGGGGTGGCGGACTACGAACGGAGACGGACCCGCCAGGACGGCGGGAGAGAGAAGGCACCCGACCATGACCGAGATCACCGCACACCACGGCCTCTTCAAGGACACGAACCTCCACGTCGACGACACCGGCGGCACGGGCCGCACCGTCGTCCTGATCCACGGCTGGCCCCTCTCGGGCGAGTCCTGGAGCAAGCAGGTCCCCGCGTTCGCCGACGCCGGCTACCGCGTCGTCACCTACGACCGCCGCGGCTTCGGACGCAGCGACAAGCCCAAGACGGGCTACGACTACGACCACCTGACCGAGGACCTGCACACCGTCCTCACCGAGCTCGACCTCGACGACGTCACGCTCGTCGGCTTCTCGATGGGCGGCGGCGAGGTCGCGCGCTACTTCAGCAAATACGGCACCGAGCGCCTGCACAGCGTCGTCTTCGCCTCGGCCGTGCCGCCGTACCTGATGAAGACCGACGACAACCCCGACGGCCCCCTCACCAAGGAGGCCGCCGCCGACATGACGGCCGGCCTGACCAAGGACGAGGACGCGTTCTACGAGGACTTCACGACCGGCTTCTTCTCGGTCGACGGCGTGCTCAAGGTTTCCGAGGCCGACCGCCAGGACGCCCTGCGACTCGCGAAGCAGGCGAACAAGACCGCGGCGCTCGAGGCCATGGCCTCGTTCGCCAACACCGACTTCCGTGACGACCTGACCAAGGTCACCGTGCCGACGCTGGTCATCCACGGCGACGGCGACGCGACCGTGCCCTACGAGGGATCGGGTGCACGGACGCACGCGGCCGTCGCCGGGTCCGAGCTGCACGTGATCGCCGGCGCACCGCACGGCGCCAACGTCAGCGACGCCGACGAGTTCAACCGCGTCGTGCTGGAGTTCCTCAAGAAGTAGGCACCACCACGGGCGGCTGCAGCCGCTCGCGACGCGACCCCAGGAGGCGCGGTGCCGGTCCCCGAGACCGGCACCGCGCCTCCTGCGCGTCCGGTTCGGAACCTCCTGCGCGTCCGACTCGACCCGTCGTGCACCCTCGCCCCCCGTTCGGGGGTGAAGGTCACGGGCGGGTAACGAAGTGGAACGGGTCCAATCTTTTCCGCGCCCGGTGGCGAACCCTGTACATCCCCACCGGGACCAACAGACAAGGAGCTCCACCATGAACGCCTTCACTCGCAAGCGCATCACGAAAGCCGCCTTCGGCATCGCCGCCTCCGGCGCCCTGATCTTCTCCCTCGCCGCCTGCTCGTCCAACTCGGGCACCGCGACGGACACCTCGTCGACGTCGTCGTCCTCGTCCGAGCCGTCGGCCGCGTCGACGCCCGCCGCGTCGATCGCCGACCTCAGCAACGGTGTCGACACCCAGGTCGCCGTCGACCAGTCCTTCGTCGACGCGATCACCTCGCTCGGCCTGACCCCCGGCGTCGTGGGCACCGCGACCTTCACCGACGGAACCTTCTCGTTCCCGATCACCGGCGGCAACGTCGACTACTACGGCCCCGACAGCGACGTCCGCCCCTACGTCCAGGGCGAGATCGACCACGACGGCTCCGGCCTGTCGCTGACCTCGGCCGACGGCACCGTCGTCGAACTCACCGACTTCCGCATCGACCCGGGCGAGTCGAAGCTCTACGGCACCGTCACGGCCAACGGCACCGTCGCCGCCGAGGACGCCTACCTGTTCAACCTCTGGGGCGGCACCCTGAAGCCCATCCAGATGGAAGGCGCCAACGCCGTCCTCGAGGGCACCACCGTCCACATCAGCCCCGACGCCGCCGCGCTGCTGAACCAGACCTTCAAGACCGACGCCGTCCAGGACGAGATGCTCGTCGGCGTCGCGAAGATCACCGCCGCCACGGAGTAGTACCCGTCGGGCCGGCTGCCGCCGGCCCGATCCCCGGGTCGTCTCCGTGACGACGCACCGGCCCCGTCCTGCTCGACGGGGTCGGCGATCCCGGTGGACCCCGCCTCGTGCTCACGCACGGGGCGGGGTTTTTCCGTGTCGGCTGATCCGCTACGTACCGGATCACCCCCTGGGTGCCCGCCCACCCGACCGCATCGGGCGACGTGGCCCGGCCCGGCCGTCGCGAACCCCGTTCCGTGCCATGAACCACGAAGCTTCGTGGTTCATCGCACGGAACGGGGTTCTTCGGGCGCGGGCGCCGCGCGTGCGGTTCGCGGGGTGCGGCCGCCTGATCACGAGGTGCGACGGCGACCGGCTGCAGGCTCGGGAGGCGCGGCGGGCGGCCACGGGGCGGGCTCGGCCGTGCTGCGGGCGATGAGCGCACGGACGTCGGCGTCGTGCTGCAGCGTCCACGCGACGGCCGAGTTCAGCGACGACGCCGTGTGCAACCACGGCCGACGCCCGCCCTCGTCGCGGCAGTGGGCGTAGACGTCGAACGCGAAGCCGCCCGTGACCGGCCGCTGGCGCACGTAGCCGAGCGGAGCCGCCTCGCCCTGCCGGATCAGCCACAACCCCTGCCCGCCCGGGATCGGCGGGATCGCGCACGGGTGCTCGGCCGGCGGTTTGCGCAGTGCCGCCCGCGCGTTCTCGAACTTCGTCTGCACGCCCATGTCGGTGACCGTAGGCGCGACCACCGACGCCGGGCCCGGCGGGGGCCGGGCGGGGACGGCGTACGACGAAAGTCGTACGCGAGGTCCCGACTCCTGCACCCGGTGTCGCGGCGGCGCAGCCGCGAGCGTAGAGACATGATCACGACACCGACTCGAGAAGCCCCTCCGTCCCGACGGCGCCACCCGCGCCTCCTCGTCCGAAAGACCCTCGCCGCCGCGGCCGTCGTCGCCCTGGGCGTGACGCTCGCCGGGTGCGCGTCCGGGGCGACGGGCGCGACCGCCGACCCCGCGCCTCCTGCACCGCCGCAGCACCAGCCCGGCGGGCACTCCCTCACGCAGGACGACGTCGACTCGTGGCTCGACGGAGCCGTCGGCTCGGCACTGCAGACCACCGGCATCCCGGGCGCGACCGTGTCGGTCGTCGCCGACGGGAAGCTGCTCACCGCCCGCGGCTACGGCATGGCCGACACCGGCACCGGCGAGACGCCCGCCGAGGCCGTCGACCCCGAGCGCACGCTGTTCCGCGTCGGCTCGGTGTCGAAGGTGGTCTCGGCGACGGCGATCATGCAGCTCGTCGAGAAGGGCGACCTCGACCTCGACGCCGACGTGCAGCAGTACCTCGACTTCGACCTCGACACCCCGAAGGGTGCCGTCACCCTGCGGCACCTGCTCACCCACACGGCGGGCTTCGAGGAGGTCATCGCCGGGCTGATCGGCCCCCCCGGCAGCGAGAAGACGTTGCGCGAGGCCGTCTCGGACGCCCCTCCCGCCCAGGTGTTCACGCCCGGGACGACGCCGGCGTACTCCAACTACGGAGCCACCCTGGCCGGTTACGTCGCCGAGCGCGTCAGCGGCGTCCCGTTCGCCGAGCTGCTGCAGCAGGACGTCTTCGACCGAGCCGGCATGACCTCGTCGTCGTTCGCCCAGCCGCTGCCCCCGCCCACGCCGCCCGCCGGGCGCACGGCTACCCCGACGCTCCAAGCCCGCCGTGGCCACCGAGGTCGTCAACGCGGCACCGGCCGGTGCGATGTCGGCCACCGCGACCGACATGGCCCGCTTCATGCTCGCCCAGCTCGGCGACCTCCCGGACGACCAGGCGCTGCTGCAGCCCGACACGCTCGCCGAGATGCACCGCCCCGCCCTCGACGCCGACGACCTCGGCACGCTCGTCGCCGGCCAGCGCATGGACCTCGCGTTCTTCGACGACAGCACGCCCGGTCTGGCCGCCTTCGGTCACGACGGCGACACGCAGGTCTTCCACTCGGCGATGCGGATGTTCCCCGAGCACGACACCGGCATCTTCCTCAGCATGAACGGCAGCGGACGCTCGGCCACGGCGTCCCTCGACCTGCGCACCACGGTGCTGCAGGGCTTCGCCGACCGCTACCTGCGTGACGCGGCCACCGCCGATTCGTCCGCCTCGGGCACCGGCTCCGGCGCGGCCCCGGACGACGGGCCCGTCGCGGCCGACCTGGCCGGCACGTACCTCTCGTCGCGCTCCCCCGTCACCAACCCCGGCGCCCTGCTCGCCCTGAGTGGTCAGACCACGGTCGTGCCCCGCTCGGACGGCACGGTCGCCGTCACCCCGAAGCCGCTCGGCGTCACCACCGGCGTCTACGAGAAGGTCGGGACCGACCTGTGGCGCGAAATCGGCGGAGACGCCCTGCTCGCGACGCGGACCGCCGGCACCGACGGGGACGCGACGGTCGAGGCGATCTCGTGGGGCGCCTCCTTCACCATGCTGCGGGCGCAGCCCTGGCAGGCGGCCTCGGCCGTGCTGCCGGGCGTGCTCCTGGCCGTCGTGGTGCTGCTCGCGTCGATGATCGTCTGGCCGGCCACCGCCCTGGCCGGGGTCGGACGCCGACGTCGCGACCTCCGCGCCGGCACGACGGCCGGGACGGTCGCCACCACCCCGCGTCGTCGTGACCGCACCCTGCTGCTCTCCCGTCTGGGGCAGGCGGCGACGCTGCTGGCCCTCGTCGGCGGGGCCGCCGTCGCGGTGCAGGCCATGGCGTTCGCCGACGTGTCGGCCGTGACCCTGCGCGGGCTGCAGGGGCTTCAACTGCTCGGCGTCGTCGCGATCGTGCCGGCCGCCCTGGTCGCCTGGGGGGCCGTGCGCGACCGTCGCGGCTGGGCCGTGGTGACCGGACGCGTGCTCGTCCTCGTGTCGCTCGTCGTGCTCGCCGGCTTCGCCTTCGGCTTCCGCCTCATCGCCCCGAGCGTGAGCTTCTGATGGCCCGCCCCCAGCGCGACACCCGGGCCGACGGTGCACAGCCGTCGTCGGCCCGGGGCCGGGAGGGCCGCGGCACCTGGCATGCTCGGACCGTGACCACGCACCCTGACCCCTCGCCCACCGCGGCGGGGGTCGTCGACCGGCCCGGCCCCGGGGTCGACACGGTGCGCCGCGTCCTCGACCGGCTCGGCGTGCACACGGTGCTCGGTCGCGACGTCGCCCTCGCCGGCGTCTGGGCGCTCGTCACGATCGCCTTCCTCGCGACGCTGCTCGCGGCGGGCGAGTTCTACGGCGCGAACCGCAGCATCCCGACCGCCCAGGTCGTCGCCGTGATCGTGCTGGCGCTCGTCCAGCACGTGCCCCTGGCGCTCCGGCGCGTCCGACCCGTCACGGCCCTGCTCGCGGTCGCCGTCCTCCAGGCCGCCCTGCTCGCGGTCCTGCCGACCGGGCTCGCCCTGTGGACGGCCGCCCCGGTCGTCACGGCGTACACGGTCGCCACCCTGCGGCCCACCCGGGCCGTCGTCGGAGTGGTGCTCGCCGCCGTCGGCATCGAGGCCGTGGGTGCCGCCGTCGGTGCCTCGGCCCTCGTCAAGGACCAGCTCGGTGCCCCCGCCGGGCTCGGCGAGGTCGGCGTCGTCGTCGAGGCGCTCGCCCTCGTCGCCAGTGCGGTGCTGATCAACGGCGTGAGCGCCGCCGTCGGCTCGTGGGTGGCCCTGCGCCGTGCACACGATCGCGACGCCCGGGCCCGCGCGGCCGAGAGCGTCGAGCACCAGGCGACGCTCACCCGTGCCGCGGTCGCCGCCGAGCGCACCCGCATGGCCCGGGAACTGCACGACGTCGCCGCCCACCACCTCACCGGGCTCGTCGTTCAGGCGGGTGCCGCCGAACGCCTCGTCGACGGCGACCCCGAGCGCGCCAAGGAGTCCCTGCGCAGCGTCCGCGCCCAGGGCCGCGAGACGCTCGACGCGCTGCGGTCGATCGTCGGCATCCTCCGTGAGACCGGCGACGGGCCGAGCGGCACCGTCCCCGTGCCCGGCCTCGGGGACGTGGGCGACCTCGTCGACCAGGCCCGCGCCTCCGGGGCGGTCGTCGACTCGCACGTCGACGGCACGCTGCCGTCGCTGGCCCCGCTCGCCGACGTGACGGCCTACCGCACGGTGCAAGAGGCGCTGGTCAACGCCCGTCGGCACGCGCCGGGGGCGCCGGTCGAGCTGCGCCTGCGCGCCACGGCCGGGTCCCTCGTGATCGTCGTCGAGAACGACCTGCCCGTCGTCCGTGACACGTCGGGGGGCGGCGGCTTCGGGCTGGTCGGCATGCGCGAGCGGGCCGACCTGGTCGGTGGACGGCTCGACCCCGGGGCGACCGCCGAGGGTCGGTGGCGGGGGCGGCCCGCGCCGCCGGCCGGGGCCGTGGCCGACGCCGGGCCGGCGGCGCCCACCGTGCCCCCCGCTGCGACACCCGGACCCGGCGCGGGGCCCTCCGGCGGGGGCGCGGAATGATCCGGGTCGTGCTGGTCGACGACCAGGCGATCGTGCGCACCGGTTTCCGGGTCGTGCTCGAGACGGCGGGCGGCATCGAGGTCGTCGGCGAGGCGTCCGGCGGGCGCGGGGCGGTCGGGGTCGTTCGGCGCACCCGCCCCGACGTCGTCGTGATGGACGTGCGCATGCCCGGCGGCGACGGGATCGAGGCGACGCGGGCCATCGTCGACGCCCGCGTCGGGCCCGGGGATGCCGGGGTGGCCTCCGTAGACGGGCAGGAGGCGCGGGTCGGGTCGGCGGGCGCCCCGGCGGGCCTCGGCGCCACGACCCTCGACCTCGGCGAGTACGTCTTCGGCGCCCTCGAGGCGGGCGCGAGCGGGTTCGTGCTGAAGGCCGTCGCGCCCGGCGCGGTCGGCGGTGCGGTCCGGGCACTGGCCTCGGGTCGCGCGGCGATCGACGGCGCCACCACGCGGCGGGGGATCGCCGAGTTCACGCGTCGCCGGCGGACGTCGGCGGTCGAACCGTCGCCCGACGTCCTGACGGAGCGCGAGCGCGAGCTCGTCCGCCTGCTCGGCGAGGGGCTGTCGAACGACGAGATCGGCGAGCGCCTGGTGGTCGAGACGAGCACGGTCAAGTCGCACCTCACCCGCATCACGACCAAGCTCGGCACCCGCGACCGGCTGCAGACCGTCGTCTGGGCCTACCGCTCGGGCCTGCTGCCCTGAGGCCCGGGGCGTCCATCCGTCGGCCGCCCACGTCGCACCGCCGTCCGAACGTCGCACCGCCCATCTCGGCGGTGCGTCGTTCGGTCCGGGGTGCGACACCCGGGTCGTCCCGGCTCGACGCGCGGGCCGTCCTGGAGCCACGGCCCGCTGATAGCCTCGGGGCGTCGCGGGGCCACGGGGGTGCCCGGACGGAGGGGACGACATGTCGATCAGGATCACGCTGCCCGTCGGAGCCGCCGCTCTCGCGGTGCTGCTGACCGGGTGCTCAGGGGGTGCCGGCGACGAGCCGACCACGACGCCGAGCGCCGCCACCACGGCGAGCCCGTCGGCCACGGCGACCGCCGAGGCGTCCTCGGCCGCCCTCTCGGATGCCGAGCTGGCGTCCGTGTTCACGGGCATCCAGTTCGTGCCCGACGAGTTCGACACGACCGATCAGCTGCTCGACTCGGTCTACCCGGGACTGACCGCGAGCGATCCGAGCTGCCTCGCCCCGTTCGGCGTCGGCTGGGACGACACCGCCCCCGACGGTGCGCTCGAGTTCGGCACGAGCAATGACCGCTCGATGACCGCCGTCGTCGCCAGCACGGGTGACGACGACGCGGCCTCGGCCCTGGTCGCCGCGGCGTCCGACGCCCTGACCCGCTGCGCGGACGGCACCGCCCTCTTCACGATGCAGGGCCAGCCCGTGCAGACCACGGTCGAGACCACCGAACCGACCCTCACGGGCACCGACGAGTCGCTCGGCTGGCGCGTCACGGGCACCGTCGGCGGCGGCAGCTTCACCCTGGTCGGCCTGACCGCCCGGGTCGGCGGCGACGCCGTCGCGATCGTCGGGTGGGACCCGTCGTCGAACGCCACGAACGTGCCGCTCGCGACGCAGATGTTCGTCGACGCGCTCTAGTCGGGCCTGCCCCGGGGCCGTCGCCGCACCGACGATCGCCGCGCCGGCAGAAAACCGCCGAGTGGACGAGACACCGCGGCGTTCGGCGGCGTCCTGTCCACTCGGCGGTGTCGTGGAGGCGGAGCGGGCTAGGCGACGGGCTCGACGAGCGTGGCGTGCTGCGCTGTGACGCGCACGGGCTGGCCGGCGAACGCGGCCGCACGCGCCTCGGACTGCAGGGAGGCGGCCTCGACCTCGGCGAATCGGGCCGCGTCGCCGGGCGTGCTGACGGCCCAGACGAACTCGTTGGCGTCACGGTCGGCGTAGGCGAACTCGATCTCGAACCCCTCGGACAGGCGCGCCGGGATCAGCGTCGAGGTGAACCACGCGACGAAGTCGTCCAGCACCCCCTCGACGAGTTCGTAACGGCGCAGCTGGACGGTCTTCGACGAGTCGGTCATGCCGCCACCCTACTGACGCCGCACTGCACCACGAGATGGACACCGCACCACGACTAGTCCTGGCGCTGTGCCCATCGCCTGGCGTCGTGCCCCGTTGCTTGCACACAGCGCCGCGCCCCCGCACCCACGCCCGGTAGCGTGGCGGCGTGACCCCGCTGACGCTCGCCCTCGCCGCCGCGGCCATCGTGGTCGGCGCCTTGACGCAGCGCATGGCGGGCATCGGCTTCGCGCTCACCGCCGCGCCCCTCCTCGTGGTGGTGCTCGGCCCCGAGGCCGGCGTCCCGGCCGGCAACGCCCTCGCCGCCGTGCTCGCGCTGGTCGTGCTGGCGAGCACCTGGCGCACGGTGCGGTGGCGGACGGCGGCCCTCCTCGTCCTGCCCGCGCTCGTGACGATCCCGATCGGCGCGTGGGTCGTGCAGACCGCCCCGACCGGTCCGTTGACCATCGCGGTGGGCGCACTGGCCCTGGTCGGAGTGCTGGTGATGGCGTTCTCGAGCCGCGCGCGCCTCCTGCCCGGCCGGGTCGGCGCCGTCGCCGCCGGGGCGCTGGGCGGCTTCATGAACGTGACGGCCGGCGTCGGCGGCCCGGCGTTGACGGTGCACGCGACGAGCGACCGCTGGCCGCGCGAGGTGTTCGTCGGCACCGGCCAGGTGTTCCTGCTGGCGGTCAACCTGACCTCGGTGCTGACGAAGGGCATCCCCTCCGAGCCGGTCCCCGTGTGGGCGGGAGCCCTCGGCCTGCTGTTCGTCGGCGCGTTCGTCGGACACCCCCTCAGCAAGGGCGTGCCCGCCCGGGTCGGCCGCATCCTCGTCTTGACGCTCGCCGCCGTCGGCAGCGCCCTCGCCCTCGTCCGCGGCACCACCCAGCTCTGACCCACCCCGCCGAGGAGGCGCGGGGCCCCCCCCGGCGCCCCCCGCCTAGCCTCGGCCCGCCATGCAGTGCGACTACTTCGACGCGGGACTGTGCCGTTCGTGCACGCTCCTCGACCGCCCCTACCCGGTGCAGGTCGCCGAGAAGGAGGCGCGCGTCCGCGACCTCCTCGGCGAGCGACATGCCCCCGCGGCCTGGCTGCCGACGCTGACCAGCCCCGAGTCGGGGTTCCGCAACAAGGCGAAGATGGTCGTCGGCGGCACGATCGACGAGCCGACGCTCGGCATCCTCGACGGGCGCGGGCAGGGTGTCGACCTGCGCGGGGGCGGGCTGCACACGGCGGGCATCCAAGCGGTGCTGCCGACGCTGGCGGCGTTCGTGCCCCGGGCGCGCCCCCTGCCCTACGACGTGCCGAACCGCCGCGGCGAGGCGAAGTCCGTCCACGTGACCGAGTCGCCCTCGGGCGAGCTGATGGTGCGCTTCGTGCTGCGGAGCGAGCAGGCCCTGCCGCGACTGCGGGCCGAGCTGCCCTGGCTGCTCGAGGCCCTGCCGCAGGTCGCGGTCGTGTCGGTCAACCTGCTGCCCGAGCACAAGGCCGTGCTCGAGGGCGCGGACGAGATCGTGCTCACCGACCGCGAGACGCTCACCATGCGGCTCGGCGCGGTCGATCTCGAGCTACGGCCCCAGAGCTTCTTCCAGACGAACACGGCGATCGCGGCCGGGCTCTACGCACAGGCCGCCGAGTGGGTCGACGCGATCGACCCGGCCACGGTGTGGGATCTCTACTGCGGCGTCGGCGGGTTCGCCCTGCACGTCGCGCGCCCGGGCGCCGGCCGGACGAGTCGGCACGCGCACCGCGAGGTCGTCGGCATCGAGACCAGCGAGGAGGCGGTGGCCAGCGCCCGGGGCAGCGCCCGTCGCGCAGGCCTCGAGCACGTGCGCTTCGCGGCGGACGACGCGACCCGGTTCGCGACGACCGCGGAGTCGGCGGCCGACACCGCGCCTCCTGAGCTCGTCATCGTCAACCCGCCGCGACGCGGCATCGGCGCGACGCTGGCCGGCTGGCTCGAGGGGTCGGACGTCGAGCACGTCGTCTACTCGAGCTGCAACCCCGTCACCCTGGCGAGCGACCTCGACGCCATGCCGTCGTTCGACGTGGTCGCCACGCGGGTGTTCGACATGTTCCCGCAGACGCCACACCTCGAGGCGATGGCGCTGCTGCGCCGCCGCTGATCCGGGCACGGCCCCGACGGTCGAGTGGTCCCGAATCGTCCTCCACCGGCGGCGGAAGGACGATCCGGGACCACTCGACCACGAGCCTCGGCGACCTCAGAGCACGACGGTGCTGCTGCGCCAGCCGAGCGAGTCGGCACCCGTCTGCCACACGACGGTGAGGCCGCGGCCGGCCCCGCTCGACTCGCCGCTCTCGGTCGTGAAGCGCTTGCCCGAACCGGCCGAGACGGCCTCGATCGACGGCCGCTGCTGCCCGTCGCGGAACACCCACAGGGTGTCGGGGTAGCCGACGACGCTCGGCTCGGTCTGGTCCTGGCTCTGCGGGCTGGCGAAGGAGATCGACGCGAGGACCATGGTGTCGTACGCCGCGCCTCCTGCGGTCTGGTCCTCGGCGCCTGTCGCCGGGTTGGTCCACTCGTAGAGGGAGTCGCCGGTCGGCGGCACGCCCGCGTCGTCGACGCGGAGGCCGTCGGAGGTCTCGCGCACGACCCAGGCGTCGGCGAGGTCGTCGGTCGTGGCGCTCACGAGGGTGAAGGCGCCCTCGGGACCCTCGGCGGCCTCGAGGTCGGCATCGCTCAGGACGGCCGCCTCGTCGGGTGTCACCGTCCCGTCGCTCGGCGAGGACGAGGCGAAGGTCTGCTCGGTGCCGTAGAACTGCTGCGCCTCGGGGCTGAGCAGAGCCCAGGCGGCCGCCGTGTCACCGTCGGCGATCGCGTCGAGGTAGCGGACGACGATCGCCTGCTCGGCCGAGGCCTGCTGCGCGTCGGCCGGGACGGTGGCGGTCGCGGTGGCACTCGGCGAGCCCGTGCCCGCCGCGGTCGGAGCCGTGACGGCGGGGTCGGAGGTGCACCCGGTGGCGGCGACCAGCGCACCGACGGCGAGGGTCGAGGTCATGAGTAGCTCTCGTGTCTTTGCCATGCGTGGCACGGTAGCGAGGGCTCGGGCGGGCCCGTCGCGACTCCCAGGGGATGCCCACGCGCGGCGGACGGCCTCGACCGGCGACCCCAGGAGGCGCGGGCCGGGTCAGGCGCGCGCGACGACCGCCCAGCCGTGCGGCCCCACCGACAACACGTCGCCGTCGAGGCCGGCGTCCCGGCCGGCCAGCCACTCGCCCGGGGCGGGATCCGCCACGCGCAGCTCGTCGTCGCCGAGGTTGAGCGCGACGACGAGCGCCTGGTCGGACGAGGCCCCGCGCACCTCGAGCACGAGCGACTCGTTCGCGACCGACACGGTGCGGCTGCGGGCGGTGTGCAACCACGGGTGCCGACGTCGCACGCCGATCAGTTCCTGGTGCAGGGCGAGGACCTCGGGGAGGGCGTCCGGCACGCCGGCACCCGGGACCTCGGCAGGCGTCGAGGGGAACGCGGGACGCACGGCGTCGTCGCCGCCGACCCGCGCCTCCTTGACGGCCCGCAGGCCGAACTCGTCGCCGTAGTACACCGACGGGGTGCCGCCGAGGGTGAAGAGCAGCACGATCGCGTGGTCGTGGTGGCGCTCGTCGTCGATCTGGCTGGCGATGCGCGTGACGTCGTGGTTGCCCACGAAGGTCAGCGGCACGAAGTCGTCGAGGAAGCCGTCGTGACGCTGCAGCGCCCACTCGAGCTCGAACAGGTTGACCTCGGCCAGGGCGTGCCAGACGCCCTGCCACAGTTCGTACTGGGTGACCGAGTCGAGGCCTCCGTCGCGGACGGCCGCGGCGTAGTCGCCGTGCAGCACCTCGCCGACGACGTACACGTCGGGGTGCCGCTCACGCAGCGGGGGCAGCACGGTCGCCCAGAACTCCGAGGGCACCGAGTAGGCGGCGTCGAGGCGCCAGGCGTCGGCGCCGCGGTCGGCCCAGTACGTCAGCACGTCGGTCACCGTGCGGGCCACCTCGGGCGACGAGTGGTCGAGGGCGATCAGCCCGTCGTGGCCCTCGAAGGTGCCCAGGCTGCCGTCGGCCTCGCGTCGGAACAGCGAGGCTTCACGGGAGTCGGGGTCGCGACGGGCCTCGACCAGCGCGGGGAACTCGGGGCCGACGTGGTTGAAGACGCCGTCGAGCATGACCTTGACGCCCTTCGCGTGGGCGGCCTCGATCAGCGTGACGAGGTCGGCCTCGGTGCCGAGGCGCGGGTCGACCGTGAACCAGTCGATCGTGTCGTAGCCGTGGGTCGACGACGCGAAGACCGGCCCGAGGGCGAGCCCGTTGGCGCCGAGCGCCAGCAGGTGGTCGAGCCACGGCACGAGATCGAGGAGGCGCGGTGCCGGCGAGCGGTCCGCTCCCGTCGTGTCCGCCCCGACGAATCCCAGGGGGTACACGTGCCACCACACGACGTGCTCGGTCCAGTCGGGGCCCGGCACGGCGGTGGCCGTCGTCGTGGGCTCGTGTTCGCTCATTCGCGCCACCCTAGTGAGGGGCGCTCGTGAGGTGTCCCCCGCTCGACTCGCAGGGCTCAGCTCGCAGGGCTCAGCTCGCGGGGCCGAGGAGGACGGCGAGCAGCGCGGCGGCACCGCCGACGATGAAGAGCATCGTGCCGGCCTGCATCGTGCGGGTCTTGTTGCGGTCGGCCGTGGGGACGTCGACCTCGAGGATCGGGCAGCCCGACCAGCCGATCAGGCCGACGCTCAGGGCGACGAGCGCGGCACCGACCCAGAACAGGGTGGCCACACCGGCCGAGAGCACCGCCGGACGCCAGCCGGACGAGAGCAGCAACCCCAGGGCCACCGCCACGCTGCCGACCGCGGCGACGAACCAGATCGTGCCGGTCCACATGATGCGTTGGACGTTCTTCTCGGGGGTCATCAGGTCGTGCAGCTCGTGGGTCACCAGAACATCTTTCACCCTCTGCAGCGATCCGGCCCGCACGCCCCGGCTCGGAAGGGGTGTGCGGGCCGGATCGGCGCAGCGCGGAGGGGGCGCGGCGACTACTTCGTGGCGCCCTCGAGCAGCGGCACCAGCTTCTCCAGCGCGTACTGGCGCGACAGGGCCGAACCGAGCGAGTACGCGGCGGCGACGTCGCCGTCGATGACGACCGCGTGGCCGTCCTGCACGGCCGACAGGGCCTTCCACTGCGGGTCGTCGGTGATCTCGGTCGTGTCGATGTAGATCGGGAACGCCACGATGACGTCGGCGTCGATCTGGTCGAGCTGCTCGCTCGAGATCGACACCGAGAAGCCGCCGGCGTTCGGCTTCGACGCCGAGATGGCGGGGTTCTGCTCGAAGCCGAGCGCCTCGAGCTGGTCGACCCGCTCGCTGTCCTCGACGTAGGCGCCCCAGCCCTCGCTGGTCTTCGTGGCGGCGGTGATCGTCTTGCCCTCCCACTCGGGGTGGGCGGCGGCGACGGCCTCGACGGCCTTCTCGTTCTCGTCGACGAGCTGCTCGCCCTTCGCCTCTTCGCCCAGCGCCTTCGACACGAGCTCCATCTGGTCGTCGAAGTCGGTCAGGTAGCTGTCGCCGCCCTCGGGCACGCCGACCGTCGGGGCGATGCTCGACAGGCGGTCGTAGCGCACCCGGTCGCCCGCGCTCCTCGTGTCGAGGATCACGTCGGGCTCGGGGGCCGCGATCGCCTCGTACGAGGGCTCCAGGGTGCCGATGATCTCGGGGGCCTGGTCGTAGAGACCCTGCGCCCAGGGGCCGACGCCGTCGGCCTCGTCGCCGAAGGCCAGCCAGTCCGACGCCCCGACGGGCTGCACGCCCAGCGCGAGCGCCGCCTCGGCGTCGCCCCAGCCCAACGCGACGACGCGCGTCGGCTTCTTCTCGACGGTGACCTCGCCGAACTTCGTGTCGATCGAGACGGGGAACGCTCCCGACCCGCCCGAGGCGCCGCTGGCGGCGTCGTCGGAGTCGGTGTCGGCCGAGCAACCGGCCAGGGCGAGGGTGGCGACCGCGACGGCGGCGGCGATCGAGAGTGACTTGCGCATGTGTTCCTCAGGGCTGTGACGTCGGTGCGGAGACGTGGTGTCGGGCGGGAGGTCGGGTGCCGGGTGTCCCGGCGGACGCCGCCCGGCAGGACTCCAAGTGAGGGTAGCCTAAGCTAATCATCATGGCGATGCCCCGAGCGCTCACGGTCGGCCGTGCCCCGCGACCGACGCGAGGCTCGCGGCGCATCCGCACGCGCCTCCTCGCCCTCCTGGCCGCCCTGGCCCTGCTGGCCCTCGCCGTCGTGCTGGGCCTGGCCGTCGGCGCGCGGCCGGTCGCCCTCGACGAGGTGCTGCGCAGCCTCACCGGGGCCGCGGGCCGTGACACGGCCGACGCCACGGCCGTGCTCGACCTCCGGCTGCCGCGTACGGTCGCCGCGATCGTGGCCGGGGCCGGGCTCGGGGTCGCCGGCGCCGTCGTGCAGGCCGTGACGCGCAACCCTCTGGCCGACCCGGGCATCCTGGGCGTCACCTCGGGCAGCGCCTTCGCCGTCGCCCTCGCGGTCGGCTTCGCCGGGGTCACCTCGGCGAGCGGCTGGGCCTGGTTCTCGTTCGTCGGCGCCGGTGTCGCGCCGGTCGCCGTCGCGCTGATCGGCGGCGCCGGCCGAGGCGGCGGCGGGCCCCCCCGCCCGCCCCTCCCCCGCCCCGCGCTCGGCTCGGTGCCCGCGGGCATCCCCTCGTCGATCGTCCTGGCCGATCCCCGCCGCTTCGACGCTGTCCGCGCGTGGGAGGTCGGCTCGCTCGCCGACCGCGGCTGGGAGCCCGTGGTCACCGTGCTGCCCTTCGTCGCGGCCGGGGTCGTCGTCGCCCTGATCGCCCCGCGCCCGCTCGGCGCCGTCGCGCTCGGCGGCGAGCACGCCGCGCCGGGCGGCGGCTCGGTGCCCGCCGTCCGCGTCGTCTCGTTGGTCGTCGTCACCCTGCTGGCCGGAGGCGCGACCGCGGTGGTCGGGCCCGTCGCGTTCGTGGGGCTCATGGTCGCGCACGCCGCCCGCGGCGTCGCGGCCCCAGCCAGCCCTGGATCCCCGCGCTCTCGGCCGTGCTCGGGCCCGTGTTGCTGCTCCTCGCGGACGTGCTCGGTCGCGTGGTCGCGCCCCCGGGCGAGCTGGCCGCCGGGCTCGTCACGGCTGCGATCGGGGCACCGGTGCTCATCGCGATCGCCCGACGCCGACGGGTGGGCGGCGCATGACGCGGGCGGACGAGGGCACGCACTCGACTTCGGGCAGGGGGACGACGTCGGGGTCACGGACGACGCCGGGGTCCTCGGGTGTCGGCCCGCGCCTCCTGCGCTCGTGGCGCTCGACCGGCGGGCGGCGGCCCACGGCGCCGCGGTGCTGGGCGTGGGGGGCGTCGTCGTCGCGGGCGTCGCCCCCGGCCCCGGCGGCCCCCCCCCCCGCCCCCCCGCGGTCGTGCGGGCCCTGTTCGGCGGCGGCGGGTTCGCGTCGACCATCGTGCTGAACTGGCGGCTGCCGCGCGTCCTCGCGGCCCTCGTCTTCGGCGCCGCGCTCGGCGTCTCGGGCGCGATCTTCCAGTCGCTGACCCGCAACCCGCTGGGCTCGCCCGACGTGATCGGCTTCTCGACCGGCGCCTACACCGGGGCGATCGTCGTCATCGTGTCGGGGGCGGCCTCGACGATCGGCACGGCCGCCGGCGCCCTGATCGGCGGGCTCGTCACCGCCCTGGTCGTCTACGTGCTCGCCTACCGCCGCGGCGTGCACGGACTGCGGCTCATCATCGTGGGCATCGGTGTCACGGCCCTGCTGCACTCCGTCAACAGCTGGCTCCTGCTGCGCGCCCAGAACGAGGTCGCGCTGACCGCGTCGTTCTGGGGGGCGGGCTCGCTCGCGCTGGTCGGCTGGCAGCAGCTCGTCCCGGCGCTGGTGCTGCTCGTCGTGCTGACCCCGCTCGTGACGGGGTTGTCCCGGCCGCTGCGTCAGCTCGAGCTCGGCGACGACGCCGCCCGGTCGCACGGCCTCAGCGCCGAACGGTCGCGCCTGGCGCTGGTCGTCGTCGGCGTCGCGCTGACCGCCGTCGTGACCGCCAGCACCGGGCCGATCGCGTTCGTGGCCCTGGCCGCGCCGCAGCTCGCCCGCCGCCTGGTGCGCTCGGCCGGGGTGCCGCTCGTCGCGGGTGGGCTCGTCGGCGGGGTGCTGCTGCTCGTCGCCGACCTGGTCGCCCAGCACGTGGCCGCCAACCCGGTGCCGGTCGGCCTCGTCACCCTCGTGATCGGCGGGGTCTACCTGATCACGCTGCTCGTCTCGGAATCCAGGAGGTCCGCGTGAACGCCGACGCCACCCGCCCCCCCTCCCCCGACGTGACCGGTGCGCCCGGTGCGCCCGACGTGACCCGTGCGCCCGACGTGACCCGTGCGCCCGACGGGACCGGCGCCGCCCGCGCCTCCGACGGGAGCCGCTCCTCCCGCCTCGTCGCCCGCGGAGCGCACCTCGCCTACGACCGGCGCACGGTGAGCGAGGCCGTCGACGCCGACGTGCGCGACGGCTCGTTCACGGTCATCGTCGGGCCGAACGCCTGCGGGAAGTCGACCCTGCTGAGGGCCTTCGCGCGCCTCCTGAAGCCCCGGTCGGGGTCGGTCCTGCTCGACGGACGCGAGCTCGCGGGCGTGCCGGCGAAAGAGGTGGCCCGCATCGTCGGCCTGCTGCCGCAGACCTCGACCGCACCCGACGGCATCACGGTCGCCGAGCTCGTCGCGCGCGGCCGCTACCCGCACCAGGGGCTCTTCCGGCAGTGGACCGGCACCGACCGCGAGGCCGTCGACGCGGCCCTGGCCGAGACCGACCTCACCGAGCTGGTCGACGTGCCCGTCGACGAACTGTCGGGCGGGCAGCGGCAGCGGGTGTGGGTGGCGATGGCGCTCGCGCAGCAGACCCCGGTGCTGCTGCTCGACGAGCCGACGACCTACCTCGACATCGCCCACCAGTACGACCTGCTCGACCTGTTCGCCCGGCTGCACGGGCAGGGCACGACCGTGGTCGCGGTGCTGCACGACCTCAACCAGGCCGCGCGGTACGCGACCGACCTGATCGTGATGGCCGACGGCGACGTGGTGGCGACGGGCACCCCGGCCGAGGTGCTGACCGAGCAGCTCGTGACCGACGTGTTCGACCTGCCCTGCGTCGTCGTGCCGGATCCCGTGACCGGTTCGCCCATGGTCGTGCCGCGCCGCCGCTGAGGTCGGGTAGGCACCCGGGGTGCCGGCGAGCAGGATGGACCCATGAAGATCGAACTCGACGGCACCACCGCACTCGTCACCGGATCGACCCAGGGCATCGGCTTCGCGATCGCCCGGGGGCTCGCCGCCGCCGGGGCCCGCGTCATCGTGAACGGACGCTCGACCGAGACCACGGGGGCGGCCCGAGCGCGCCTCCTCGCATCGTTGGCCGAGGACGCCGCCTTCGCGGCCCTCGACCACGAAGCCCAGGAGGCGCGGGTCGTCACGCTCGCGGCCGACCTGGCCACCGAGGCGGGCGCCCGGGCGGCGGTCGCGGCCTTCCCCGAGGTCGACGTGCTGGTGAACAACCTCGGCGTCTTCGGCTCGGCCGACGCGTTGAGCATCGACGACGACGAGTGGCGGCGCTACTTCGAGACGAACGTGCTCTCGGCCGTGCGGCTGACGCGGGCCTACCTGCCCGGCATGATGGAGCACGGCTGGGGCAGGGTGCAGTACATCGCGAGCGACTCGGCGATCGTGACGCCGGTCGAGATGATCCATTACGGAGTGTCGAAGACGGCGCTGCTCGGGGTGTCGCGGGGCTTCGCGAAGGCGGCGGCGGGCTCGGGCGTGACGGTCAACAGCGTCATCGCCGGGCCGACGCACACGGGTGGCGTCGAGGAGTTCGTCCGCGAGCTGGTCGGCGACGACCTGCCCTGGGACGAGGCCCAGCACGAGTTCATGCTGAAGCACCGGCCGCAGTCGCTCATCCAGCGCCTGATCGAGCCGGAGGAGATCGCGAACATGGTGGTCTACCTCAGCTCGCGCTTCGCCTCGGCGACGACGGGCGGGGCGCTGCGGGTCGACGGCGGTTACGTCGACGCGATCGTCCCGTAGAGCGGGAAGCGAGGTACAGGCGGGGCAGCCGGCTCAGGCCTGGGCTTCGGCGACGACCTCGGCGCTCCAGCCGTCGTACCGACCGCCGGCTCGCTGCACGACGTCGAACACCTCGCGGGTGAAGGTCACGGCGCGGTCGTCGTCGAGCGCGTCCTCACGGCTGGCCCGCAGATCGGCCCCCAGCAGACCGTGCCGGGTGACCGTGGCGTCGTAGCCCGAGCTGCGCAGCTCGCCTGCTGCCCGTTCGGCAGCCGCGCGGCGCGGGAAGCCTGCGGAGTGCGTGACCGTCCGCGCGAGGTCGAACCGGTCGCGGAGCTCGCGGCGGGTCACCAGCTGGGCCGCGCAGCGCTGGAGGTGGACGACGAGTCCCGTGTCCATCGTCGTACCTCGGGCCCGGCCTAGCGGGTGCGGGCGGCGGGGCGTCCGCCGCGACCGCGACGGTCGGCGCGCGGGGCACGGGAGGGCAGCACCGCCGCGACCAAGAAGAAGACGATGCCGAAGATGACGACGATCGACCCGATGACCATGAGGGCGATGATGACGGTTTCCATCCGTCCATCCTCCCGGGGTGGCGGGGCCCGCACAAGGCGCGACTCCTGAGCATCCGCCGCCCGCGCCTCCTCGGGGTACGCCTCCCAGCGTCCCTACCATCGTCCTCGGGCAGTCAGTCGTACCACCGGCACGGACCGCACGCCCTCATTCGGCCCGATGTCGGCGGCCGGACGTAGCGTCGAGGTCGTCGGCGCGACGGGGGACGTCGCCCGGCACCACGTCTTCTCCGAGGAGTCCGAGTGACCAGCGACACGACCACCACCCGCCCGACCCTGTTCTGCCTGCACGCCCTCGGCATGAGCCGACTCGAGTACGGCCCCGTCACCGACGCACTCGGCGACGACTTCGAGGTGGTCGCCCTCGACCTGCCCGGCTTCGGCGACGCCACCACCGCCGACGGCGTGACCGTCGACGACATGGTCCGCCAGGTCACCCGGCAGATCCGCCGGCACGGCGCCACCCGCTGGCTGCTCGTCGGCCACAGCATGGGCGGCAAGATCGCCTCGATCGTCGCGGCCCGCACGCTCGCCGGCCAGGGCGGGCTGTTCGGCCTCGCCGGGGTGGTGCTGCTCGCGGCCTCGCCCCCGTCTCCCGAACCCATGGACGAGCAGAACCGCGAGCAGATGATCGCCGCGGCCGCCGACGGGCCCCTCGGCCCCGACACGGCCCGCGCCTTCGTCGACGACAACGTGGGCTCACCCTTGCCCACGGCGCTCGACGACCAGGCCCTCGCCGACCTGCACCGCACCTCCCCCGAGGCGTGGACGGCCTGGTTCGACCGCGGCAGCCGCGAGGACTGGTCGGCCGAGGTCGGCACCCTCGACCTGCCCGCCCTGATCGTGGCCGGCGGCGCCGACGGGCCGCTCGGCGAGGACGCCCAGCGTCGCCTCAACGGCTCCGTCTACCCGCGCGCCACGCACCTGACCCTCGACGGGGCCGGCCACCTGCTGCCGCTCGAGCGTCCGGCCGAGGTCGCTTCGGCCGTCGTCGACTTCTGGCGCGACGACGCCGGGCGGACTCCGGTGTTGTCGGACGACTTCGCCCGCGTCATCGCGTCGAGCCGCACCGCCTCGAACACCCGCGGCATCCTCGCGAAGCGAGCCGTCGCCGACGACCCGCGCTACGCGCCGCAGGTGCTGACCGAGGCCCAGCTGACCACGCTGCGCGCCGTCGCCGCCCGCGTCGTGCCGCAGGACGACCCCGACCACTCGATCGACCTCGCCGCCCGGGTCGACGCCCAGCTGGCCGCGGGCCAGGGCGACGGTTGGCGCAACGCCGACCTGCCGACCGACCCCGAGGCCTACGCGCTGGGCCTCGACGCCCTGGCCGACTTCAGCGACCTGACGCCCGAGCAGCAAGACGCGCACCTCACGCCCATCGTCGCGGGCGAGGCACCCGCGACGGACTCCTTCTCGGCGGAGCAGCTGACCGCGTGGTTCGAGGACTGCCGCGTCGACCTGGTCAAGGCCTGGCCCGCCCACCCCGCGACGATGGAACGCATCGGCTTCGACGGTTTCGCGAACGGCCGTGCCGGTCGCGCCCTGCAAGGATTCAGCCGGCTCGGCGCCGGCCAACGAGAAGGCTGGGAACCAGCCATGGAGGTCACCCGATGAAGCTCGACGGACAACGCACCTACGACGAGTCCGAGGTCGTCGACGCGGTCGTCATCGGCACCGGAGCCGGTGGTGCCCCGATCCTGGCGAAGCTCGCCCTGCAGGGCTTGAAGGTCGTCGCCCTCGAGGCGGGCCGCAACTTCGAGCCCGACGAGTACACGCAGGACGAGATCGAGGCCGTCCAGATCAACTGGATGGACGAGCGCCTCAGCGGCGGCGAGACCCCGACCGCGTTCGGCCAGAACAACAGCGGCAAGGGCGTCGGCGGCTCCACCCTGCACTGGGGCGCGTTCACGCCCCGCCCCGACGAGCGCGACCTGAAGCTGAAGTCGCTGACCGGCAAGGGCGAGGACTGGCCGGTCGACCACGCCGAGCTGATCGACTACATCGAAGAGGTCGAGCACTTCGTCGGCGTCTCCGGCCCGGCCGACTACCCGTGGGACCCGTCGCGTTCGTACCTGATGCCGCCGCCCGCGCGCAACGCGTCGAGCGACATGATGATCCGCGGCTGCGAGGCCCTGGGCATCCGGGCGACCGACGCCCCCGCCGCCCTGGTCAGCCGTGACTGGCGCCAGGAGCACGTCGGCACCCGCCCGGCGTGCGTCGGCTGCGGCAGCTGCCACCAGGGGTGCCGCAGCGGCGCCAAGGTCAGCATGGACACGAGCTACCTGCCGATGGCCGTCGCGAACGGGGCCGAGATCCGCCCCGAGTCCATGGTCACGGGCATCGAGCTCGACGAGGCCGGCGAGGTGTCGGCCGTGGTCTACGTCCGCGACGGCGTCGAGCACCGCCAGCGCACGGCCGCGCTCTTCCTCTGCGCGGGCGGTGTCGAGACCCCGCGCCTGCTGCTCCACGCCGGCATCGCGAACAGCAGCGACCAGGTCGGCCGCAACTTCATGGCCCACGGCGCCACGCAGGTCTGGGGCACCTTCGACACCGAGATGCGCGGCTACCGCGGGTACCCGTCGTCGATCATCACCGAAGACACGATGCGGCCCGACGGCGTCGACTTCGTCGGCGGCTACCTGATCCAGAGCCTCGGCGCGATGCCCCTGACGCTGGCCACGACCCTGGCCCGCGGCGCCGGCCTGTGGGGCCCCGGCCTCGTGAAGGCGCGCGACGACTACCGCTTCATGGCGGGCGTCGGCATCCACGCCGAGTGCCGGCCGGGCGGGCAGAACCGCCTGACGCTGTCCGACGAGGTCGACGAGTTCGGCATGCCCAAGGTCGTCGTCACGTTCACGCCGGGCGAGAACGAGAAGGCGATCGACGACCACGCCGTCGAGACCATGACGGCCATCGTCGAGGCGGCCGGCGGGCGCGACATCCGCGTCCTGGCCCGCACGGCGCACACGATCGGCACCTGCCGCATGGGCACCGACCCGGCGACGGCCGTGGTCGACCCCGACGGACGCAGCTTCGACGTGCCGAACCTCTGGATCGCCGACAACTCGGTCTTCCCGAGCGCCGTCGTCGCCAACCCCGCGCTGACGATCATGGCGCTCGGCCTGCGTACCGCCGACCGCTTCCTGGCGAGCGCCGGGCTCTCGGGCGCCGTCGCCGGCGAGCGCGTCGGCGCGGACGTCTCGCGCGTCGTCGACGCGGCCTGCCCTGCATCACGCGAGCCGCGCCTCCTGAGCCTCCCAGCCCAGGAGGCGCGGGTCGCGTCGTCGGGGGACGTCCGTCGGTGGGCTGACGGGATGGTCCTCCCGGCGCACGGTGTGGTCCCCGAGGAGGACGCGGCCCGTCGGGCCGGTTCGTACGCTCGAGAGATGGCCTCACGAACGCTGCACCGGGCGATCGCGGCATCGCTGGCAACCGTCGTCGTCGCGTGCGGCCTCACGTCG
Organism: Frigoribacterium sp. RIT-PI-h; assembly: GCF_001297205.1. Lineage (NCBI taxonomy): Bacteria > Bacillati > Actinomycetota > Actinomycetes > Micrococcales > Microbacteriaceae > Frigoribacterium > Frigoribacterium sp. RIT-PI-h. The sequence continues at coordinate 29,580 of NZ_LHOZ01000063.1, forward strand.
TGCTTCTTCGCCGAACCACCGCCCGAGGGGTCCGAGGAGTCCCTGGCCGAGCTCGCCGATCGGATCGCGGCCGTCGACGGCATCGACTCGGTCGAGACCCGCCTGCAGCAGCGTGACGCGAAGGACGATCCGTTCACCTGGGACGCCCACGTCGACGTCACCGCGGACGGCTCCGACCTGGCTGTCGCCACCCTCGTCGACGACGCGGTGGGCGACGGCGTCACGGGTACCACCCTCGACATCGACCTCGACGTCCCCGGCGGCCCGGGCCTCGCCCCGGTCACCGTCGATCCGACGTCGGAGACCCGCGTCGCGCTGGCCGGTGCCCTGCGCGTCGAGAGCGCCCTCGCCTCGATCGACACGACGCGGTACGCCTTCACGGGGGTCGTCGCATCCGGGCGATCGTTCGCCGACGCCGCGGCCGCCGTCCAGCCCCACCTCGGCACGGCCGACCCGCCCTTCACGGTGCGGCTCGGCCAGGCCGCGACCACGACGTCCGTCGCCCCGTCCGTGGCCCTGACCCCGACCTCACCGGCGCCGACGATGCTCGCGACGATCGACGCCGTCCTCGCCCTCGACGGCGTGACCGAACTCGCCTTCGTCCCCGGCGACGCCACGGCGAGCACGCGACCGTCGCTGCGCATCTCGACCTACGCCCCCGACGTCGTGGTCACCACCCTGCGGGGTGCAGTCGACGAGCAGGCCGACTCCGGGGTCGCCCGCCGCACGGGCTTCTCGGTGCAGCGGCCGGACGCGGCCACCCCGGAGACGGGCTGGGTCGGCCTGCCCCTCGGCGCACCCGAGCCCGACGACGGTCCAGAGCCCCAGCCGGGCGACGTCGGTGAGAACCCGTTCGTCAACGAGGGCCCGCTCGCCGAACTGCCCGAACAGGAGGCCGCCGTGCGCGCCTACGTCGAGGCATCCGTGGCGGCGACGGGAGTGCCGGCCGAGGTCGAGACCAGACGCGAACTGTGCGAGACCGAGTTCGGCACGCGAGTGGTCGGGTCGGTGCTCGTGCCCGTGTTCACCGTCTACGACGACGCGCAGGACCCGTTCGACGCGGTCATCGACGGGTGGTCGGCCGACGGGTTCCACCAGGCCGGTCGGGCCATGGGCCGCGACTACTGGTCCGCGCCACCCGGCCGTCCCGACGGCATCGAGTCGGCGAGCATCCGCGGCACGGCCGACGGCTTGTCGTTCGGCGTCCAGACCGGGTGCCTCTCGTGACGCCGCCCGTCGAGTGGTCGCGAAGCGTCCCTCCTGCTGTGACGAGGGCCGGTTCGCGACCACTCGACCCGCGGGACGCGCGCTCGGGGCGTGCGCGACGGCTGCGGACCGCGACAACCGTCACGGCGGTCGCGGCGGCCACGACGGTCGTGCTCGGCGTCGTCGCGAAGCTCGCCGTGCCCGGGCTGGCGGGCGACCTGCTCGGCTCGGTCCTCTACACCGTGCTGCTCGCCCTGCTGCTCGCGCTCGTCGCCCCGCGCCTGCCCGCCGTCATCGTGTCCGGTGCCGCCACGGTCGCCTCGGTCGGGGTCGAGCTGCTGCAGCTGACCGGGCTGCCCGCCGCCGCGTCGGCCGCGTTCCCGCCTGCGGCCTGGGTGCTCGGCTCGACGTTCGCGGCGACCGATCTGCTCGGGTACCTCGCCGGTGGGGTCTCGGGACTGGTGCTGCTCCGGGTGCTGCGCCGCGCCTCCTGACCCCCTCCCCCCGGGAGGCGCGGGTCGAGTGGGCGCGGAGTGTCCTTCGTCGAGACGCGAGGGACGTCTTCTGCCCACTCGACCGGCGCGAGAGCCAGGGCCCGCGCCAGAGCCAGGGCCGGGGCCTCAGCTCGCGGAGGCCCGCCCGCGCCAGAGCAGCCAGACGAAGTACGGCGTGCCGATGACGGCGGTCAGCAGGCCGGCGCCGAGCTGCGCCGGGGCGATCAGCGTGCGGCCGAGCACGTCCGCGGCGCAGACCAGCACGGCACCGAGCAGCACGGCCACGGGCAGCACCCGCGCGTGCCGCCGTCCGACCAGCGAACGCGCGGCGTGCGGGGCGACGAGCCCGACGAATCCGACCACGCCGACGGCGGCCACGGCCGTCGCCGTGAGCAGCACCGCCAGCGCCAGGAAGACCAGCCGCGACCGCGACAACGAGACCCCGAGGAGGCGCGGGGTGTCGTCGTCCACCCCGAGCAGGTCGAGGCGACGACGCAGCAGCACGACCACGACGAGGGCGGCCACGAGTACCAGCGACACCGGCAGGGCGTCGTCGAGCGTGCGGCCGTAGGTCGAGCCGGACAGCCAGGTGAGCGCCTTGGCGCCGTTGAACGGGTCCGTCAGGACGATCAGCAGGCTGATCGCGGCCGCCGTCGCCGTCGAGACGCCGATGCCGATCAGCACGAGCCGGTTCTGCGGGAAGCCTCCGCGTGAGGCGAGGCCGAACACGACCACGGCCGCGGCGACGGCCCCGGCGAACGCCCCACCCGCGATTCCCCAGCCCGTCGCGAGCGGCACGGTGGTGACGAGCAGCACGGCCCCGAGGCCGGCTCCGCCCGTCACGCCGAGGATGCCCGGCTCGGCGAGCGGGTTGCGGGTGACGGCCTGCACGAGCGTGCCGGCGAGGGCCAACGCCGCACCCGCCGCCAGGGCGGCCGCGACCCGCGGCACGCGCGTGTCGAGCACGTAGGTGACGACGCGGCCGGACCGACCGGTCACCCAGTTGGCGACGTCGCCGAGCAACAGCTTGGCGTCGCCGAGCAGCACCGAGCCGAGCACGACGGCGACGAGGGCGGCGAGCACGACCACGAGGACGACCACGAAACGCAGGCGCGAGACGACGGGGTGCCGGTCGGTCGGGGTGACGCCGCCGTGGTCGCGGGCCCGGAAGGCCAGCACGACGAGGACGACCGCCCCGAGCAGCGAGGTCACCACGCCGGTGGGCACCTGGACCGACGTCTCAGCACCGACCAGGGCGCGCAGCAGCACGTCGGCGCCGAGCACGAGGGCGGCGCCGGCCAGAGCCGCGAGGGGCAGGAAGACGAGGAAGCGACGGACGGCGGGCACGGCCCGACGCAGCAGCCGGACGAGGGCGGGGGCGCAGAGGCCGACGAAACCGATCGGCCCCGCGAGGGTGACGGCGGCGGCCGAGAGCAGCACGGCGGCGAGGACGGTCACCACGCGGGTGGTGCGGACGTCGACGCCGACGCTGCGGGCGGCGTCGTCCCCGAGGGCGAGGGCGTCCACGCGGAGGTTCACCGCGACGAGCACCAGCAGCCCGACGACGATCACCGGGGCGAGCTGCACGACGCCGTCGAAGCCGTTCTGCGAGATGCTGCCCTGGCCCCAGGCGTAGAGCCCGGCGGTCTGCTGCGGGAAGAGCAGCAGGAGGGCACTGGTCACCGAGGCGAGGCCGAGGGCGAGGGCGCTGCCGGCGAGCACGAGCCGCACGGTGCCCGCTCCGAGCCCGGACACGGCGAGCACGAGCCCCGCGGCGAGCAGCCCACCGACGAAAGCGACGCCGGACGACGCGAGCAGGGGCAGGCTCAGCCCGGTGACGGCGGCGAGCGCGAGCGCGACGTAGGCCCCGGCGTTCACGGCGAGGGTGTCGGGCGAGGCGAGCACGTTGCGGCTCATCTGCTGCAGGGCCGCACCGGCGGCGCCGAGGGCGACGCCGACCAGCAGGCCCGCGACCATCCGCGGGAGGCGCGAGGCCACCACCACGGACGCGTCACCGGCCGTCGCGGTGCCGGTCAGCGCCTGCCAGACCTGCCGGGCGCCGACGTCGGCGGTGCCCTGCGTGACGTCCACGAGGGCGAGCACCACGACGACGGCGACCAGCGCGACCGTCACGCCCACCGACCCGAGCGTGAGCCGACGGGGGGCGGCGAGCCGCGCCTCCTGGGCTCGTGCCGCGCGCAGCGCCCGCTCGTCGGGCCCGGCGGCGGGCTCGTCGAGCCGGGACGGCGCGGGGTCGGGGGGGGTGACGGGCGTGCTCACGGGGCCGGTTACTTCGTCAGCGTCGACACCAGCGAGTCGACGTAGGCGGTCATCGCGGCCGGGCCACCGAACATCCAGACGCCGTCGGCGAGGCGGGGCACGTCACCGGACTGCACGAACGGCAGCGACGTCCAGACGGCGTTCGAGGCGAGCGACACCGCGAACGGGTCGTCGGCACCGGCGGCCGTGTTGTCGATGTAGAGGAACTGCACGTCGGCGGGCAGCTGCGTGAGGCCTTCGACGTCGGTCGTGGCGAGGCCGTACGCCTCGTCGCCCTCGACGGTCCAGGCGTTGGTCAGACCCAGCTCTTCGGTGACGTCGGCGACGAGCGAGCCCTTGGCGTAGGGCCGGATGCTGACCTGGCCGGCGTCGACGTACCCGTCGGCGAAGGCGAACGGCGTGCCGGCGAGGCCGGCGTCGGCGAGGGCCTGCTTGCCCGACTCGACGGCGTCGGTGAACTCCTTCTTCACCTCGGTCGCCTTGTCCTCGGTGCCGGTCGCCTTGGCGATGAGGTCGAGGTTGTCCATGCTGTGCTCGATCTGGCGCGAGGCGTCGGCCGAGGTGACCTGCAGCACGGGAGCGATCTCCTTCAGCTGCTCGACGGCGTCGGCGCTGAGGCCGTCGGTCGCGACGATCAGGTCGGGCGCGAGTGACGCGACGGTGTCGAGGCTCGGCTCGCCGCGGGTGCCGATGTCGGTCGGCTCGTTGGTCAGCGGCACGGCCGCGTCCCACTCGTTGTATCCCTTGACGTCGGCGACGCCCACGGGCTCGACGCCGAGGGCGACGAGGTCCTCGACGACGTTCCACTCGGTGCCGACGACCTGGGACGCCGGGCCGTCGAGGGGGATCTCGGCCCCCGTGCCGTCGGTCAGGGTGATCTGCTCACCGCTGCCCGAGGTCGGACCGGCATCGGCCGACTCGGTGGTGCCGCAGCCGGCCAGGGTCAGGGCCGCGGCGGCCGCGACGGCGGTGACCGTCAGCAGTCGGCGCACGGGGCGGCGGGCGGGCCCGCCGGAGCTCGGGGTGTGGCGGGGCGTCGTCTGGGGGCGCTGGGTCACGGGTGGTGTCTCTCTCATCGGACGGGCGTCTCGGCCCGGGTGTGGTGTCGGCCGATCGCGCGGGTGCGCAGGTGGCCGGTGGTGGGGTCGGTGTCGACGTCGATGCGGATGCCCCAGACGTCGGTCAGGAGGCGCGGTGTCAGCACGTCCCCGGGGTCGCCCTCGGCGACGATGCGGCCCTCGCTCAGCACGACGATGCGGCCGGCGAGCGCGGCGGCCTGGTCGAGGTCGTGCAGGACGACTCCGACCGCGATGCGGCCCGAGTCGGCCAGGTCACGGACCAGGTCGAGCAGTTCGACCTGGTAGCGCAGGTCGAGGTAGGTGGTGGGCTCGTCGAGCAGCAGCACCCCCGTGTCCTGCGCGAGGCAGCTGGCGAGCCAGACGCGCTGCAGCTGCCCGCCCGATAGCTGGTCCACGCCGCGGTCGGCGAGGTCGGCCACGCCGGTGAGCTCGAGAGCCCGGTCGACGGCGGCCGGGCCGTCGGGGTCGGAGCGTCCCCAGCGGCCGCGGTGCGGGTAGCGGCCGAACTCGACGACGTCGCGCACGCTGAGGCCGCCGGGGGTCGGGCGCCCCTGCGTCAGCAACGCGACGCGCTGCGCGAACTGCCGCAACGACAGCTCGAACGCGTCGACGTCCTCGCCCGTGCCCGTGCCCGTGTTCTCGCGCGCGTCGGGCCGGTCGAGTGGTCGCGAATCGTCCTTCCCCGAGGCGCGAACGACGTTCTCGGACCACTCGCCCCCTTCAGGAGGCGCGGCGAGGGTCAGCGAGCCCGTGCGCGGCTTCTGCAGTCGGGCGAGGGTGCGCAACAGGGTCGACTTGCCGCTGCCGTTCGGGCCGACGAGGGCGGTGACGCAGCCGGGCCGCAGCTCGAGGCGGGCCCCGCGGACGACGTCGACGCCGTCGTAGGCGACCGAGACGTCGTCGGCGCGGAGGGCGGCCGAGGAGGATGCGGTGGCCGCGAGGGGCAGGTCGGTGGTCACGTGCTTAGGTTAGCCTAACCTCACCCCGTAGCCGCAACCCGGCCTCTCGACGTCGAGCCGACAAGCGCCTCCCGGTCCCCTCGGAGCGGGGCTTCCGGGTGAGGCGCTCGATGGGACAGGATTCAGCGGTGTTCGTCCCCGCCTCGCGCTTCATCCGATACAGCAACACCCTTCTCGGCGTCATCGTCGCCGGCTTCGGGGTCCTCGCAGGAGCCTCGGGATACGAGGGCCCTGCGGACGTCGGCTTCGTGGTCGCCATCGCCGCGGTCGGTCTCGTCGCGGGAGCAGTCCTCGTGATGCGCTCTCTCTCGCTCGGCGTCTCATGCGAGCCGCAGGCGTTCGTCGTCCGAGGACTCTTCCGCAACCGACGCATCCCGCTCGACGCCGTCCGCCGGATGCCCGGGCCGGAATCGGTGGGCACCCTGCCCTGGATCACCTGGACGAGCCCTCGTCTGCCCTGGCGCGCCACTCCCCTGACGGCGTTCTGGGTGTCGGGGCCGTTCGCGCCGCTGGTGTCGGCCGAGCCGACCAGGGCGCTGCTCCGGCTGCACCGGCACTGGAAGCACCACCGCTCGGAAGGTGTGGAGGGACATCCCGTCGTGTCGTGACGCCCGCGGGGCCGACAGAGGTCTCGCCTATCGTGGTGACCGCTCCTCCGCCCGACGACGAAACGAGCCGCATGTCCTCCCGCGCCCTCTCGGCCTCCCTCGCGATCGCCGCCACCCTGGGCCTCGGCCTCGCCGCCTGCTCGACGCCCGGGGCGTCGGCCCCCGCCCCGAGCCCGACCGCCACCCCGGTGCCCTTGCCCAGCCCGGTCGCCGCGCCCGACCTCGCGACCCCCGAGGTCGAGTCCGCACTGGCCGACCTCGAGACCCGGTACGACGCGCGCGTCGGGCTCTCCGTGCTCGACACCGGCTCGGGCGCGACCCTCGACCACCGTGCCGACGAGCGCTTCGGCTACGCGTCGAGCCTCAAGGCGTTCGCCGCGGCGGCCCCGCTCGACGCGACCGACGACGCCGACCTCGACCGCGTCGTCACCTGGACCCAGGCCGAGGTCGACGCCGCCGGCTACTCGCCGCTGACCGGTCAGCACGTCGCCGACGGGCTCCCGCTGCGGCAGCTCGCCGAGGCGGCCGTGCGGCAGAGCGACAACACGGCGCTGAACCTCGTGCTCACCGAGCTCGGCGGCCCGACCGGGCTGGACGCCGCCCTCGCCGCGCAGGGCGACGACGTGACCGACGTCGTCCACGGCGAACCCGAGCTCAACACGCTCACACCGGACAGCACGGCTGACACGACCACGCCCGCCGCCTTCACCGCCACCCTCGCCCGCATCTCGGACGGCGACTGGCTCGCCGCCGACGACCGCGCCACCCTGCTCGAGTGGATGTCGGGCAACGCGACCGGCGACACCCTGATCCGCGCCGGCGCCCCTGACGGCTGGCAGGTCGCCGACAAGTCCGGAGGCGCGGGCGGCATCCGTAACGACGTCGCGATCGTGGTCCCCCCGTCGGGCGACCCCGTGGTGATCTCGGTCCTCACCACGCGCAACGACCCGGCCGCGACCTACGACGACGCCCTGGTCGCCGAGGCCGCCCGCATCGCCCTCGCCGCCGCGGCCGCCGCCCGCTGACGCGGCCCCGGAGGCGTCGGGGGCGGGGGCAGGTGGTCGGTGATGACTCATCCGGACGGGCGAACTCTCGATGTGCGCTCCTGCGGCACCGTCGGTGTGAACGCCATGGACAGCTCGGGCGTCTCGGGCTAGAGTCGATGCGTAACCACTCGGATGTTTCGACTACCGAGCGCGGCCCCCGAGAAATCGGGGGCCTGCACTTTTTAAGACCACGTCTTGGGCTTGCGGATCGTCCGTCCGGTACCGGTCGTGATTGCTGCAGGGAACTGCGAAGCAGCAAGACTGCCTCGGCGGATCTGCCGGACCGATTCGAGGCCAGCTGCACTGAACGCCTTGTTGTACTGCGAGCCCACCACAGACACAAGGGCCACGGCGACACCCCTCTGACTGAGCATGTGGACCGGAGGGACGAGATCCGAGTCGTTCGTCACAACGGCGTACGAGTCGGCGCGTCCCTCGAACGCATCCACCAAGAGATGTGAGGCCAGCGCCACATCGCTGCCCTTCTCTTCGGGCCGCTTCACTCTGACCGTGACCACCCGGCCACTGGCATCCAACTGCTCGGGGTGCAGGGGCAGGAACTGCTTGTTGAACTGGAACGAACCCTCGATGATCTCGACACGCGTCGTTCGCAAGGCCTCCCAGTAGATCTGTTGCCTCTGGCCGATCCCGGGGTTGTTCGTCAACGGTTTGAGCTTGGCCGTGAAGTACTTGACCCCCACGACGTCCCTGTGTGGGAAAAGACGCGCGGCCAGAGTCGCGAGATCGAGCCAGTGGACGAGCCCGAACGGCGCGGGTGTGCCCCCAGGGCCATCGATCCGCAGCTCGTCCGCGAGTTGGTTGGGCACACCGTCCGCCGCACACCCCGCCACCACCTGTTCGCCCCGCGTTCACGCGGCCTCCCCCGGGACGTCGCCGCGCCTCCTTAGCGTGCCCAGCGGGCCGCCCGGTCCCCCGTCGCCGTCCCCGGCGAACCCCGGCCCCGCACCCGAAGGACCCACACCGCATGATCGACAAGCGCCTGCTCGTCTCGGCAGCGACCCTCAGCATCGCCGCCCTCGCCCTGACCGGCTGCTCGGCGAGCGCCGACGCCGACAGTGCAGGAGGCGCGGCGAACGGCACCGACGCCGCCACCGCCACCGCCACCAGCGCCGAGGCCTTCGGCGGCATGGACGCCCTCGTCAGCGCCGCCCAGGCCGAGGGCGAGCTCAACGTCATCGCCCTGCCCGACACCTGGGCGAACTACGGGAAGATCATCGACGGGTTCGAGGAGAAGTACGACATCACCGTCAACTCGGACAGCCCCGACGTCTCGAGCGCCGAGGAGATCACCGCCGCGCAGAACCTGAAGGGTCAGGACACCGCACCCGACGTCTTCGACCTCGGCTCGGCCGTCGCCCTCGCCAACCTCGACCAGTTCGCGCCCTACAAGGTGTCGACCTGGGACGACATCGCCGACGACCACAAGGACGCCGACGGGAAGTGGGTCTACGACTACACGGGCCTGATGTCGGTCGGCTACGACGCCGACGCCGTGCCCGCCCCCGAGAGCCTCGACGACCTCCTCGGTGGCGACTACGAGGGCAAGGTCGCGATCAACGGGGACCCGACCCAAGCCGGTGCCGCCGCCGCGGCCGTCGAGTGGGCCGCGCTGCAGTCCGGCGGCAGCGCCGACGACGTCAGCACGGGCGTCGACTGGTTCTCGAAGCTCTCCGACGCGGGCAACTTCCTGCCCACCGACCCGACCCCGGCGACCATCGCCTCGGGCGAGACCCCGGTCGTCTTCGACTGGAGCTACAACAACCTGGCCGCCGCGGCCGACGCCGGCGGACGCGACTGGAAGACGGCCGTGCTGCCCGGCACCGCGCTCGGCAGCTACTACAACCAGGCGATCAACGTCGACGCCCCGCCCCCCGCCGCAGCCCGCCTGTGGCAGGAGTACGTCATGAGCGACGACGCGCAGAACCTGTACCTCGCGGCCGGCGCCTACCCCGTCCGCCTCGCGGCGATGACCGAGGCCGGCACCGTCGACCAGGACGCCCTCGAGAAGGTCGGCGAGCAGCCCGCCGACACCGTGCAGTTCACGGCCGAGCAGACCGAGGCCGCCTCGAAGGTCCTGGCCGACACCTGGGCCACGGCGATCGGCTGATGGTGACGACGTCGACCCGCGCGGCGGACACGACCGCCGACGTGCGGTCGGCGCACGAAGGGGGCGGCGGCGGCCTGTCGACCCGCGCCTCCTCGTCCTCGTCCTCCGACGGCGTCGGCCCCTCGCGGGGTCGGCGCCGTCCGGCGGCGTGGTGGGGGCTGACCCCGTTCGCCGTCTGGGTGCTCCTCTTCCTGATCGTGCCGTGCCTGCTCGCACTCGGAACGGGCTTCGTCGACGGCGACGGCGCCCCCACGCTCGACAACCTCGCGGCGCTCGGCGACCCGCTGATCGTGCGGGCCTTCGCCAGCTCGGCCGCGGTCTCGGCCGTCACCGCGGTGGCGGGGGCCGTCGTCGGAGCCGTCGTCTGCTGGGGCCTCACCTCGCTGCGCCCCGACGGAGCCGTCCGCAGCGCGATCGACGCCGCGTCGAGCGTGCTCGCCCAGTTCGGCGGCGTCAGGCTGGCGTTCGCCTTCATCGCGACGATCGGCATCCAGGGCGTCGTCACGCGGCTGCTGATCGACGTCGCCGGCGTCGACCTCTACGCCGACGGGGTCTGGTTCTACCAGGTGCCCGGGCTGCTGCTGCCCTACCTCTACTTCCAGGTACCCCTGATGGTGATCACCTTCATGCCCGCCGTCAGCGGCCTCCGCCCGCAGTGGAGCGAGGCCGTCGCCACGCTCGGCGGCACCCGGTGGCAGCACCTCGTCCGCGTGGTCGTCCCGGTGCTCGCCCCGGCGTTCGTCGGCAGCCTGCTGCTGCTCTTCGCCAACGCCTTCTCGTCGTACGCGACCGCCGCCGCCCTGATCAGCCAGGGCGCGCAGATCGTGCCGTTGCAGATCCGCGCCGCTCTCATCAGCGAGACCGTGCTCGGCCGCGAGAACGTCGCCGGCGCGCTCGCGCTCGGCATGGTCGTCGTCATGGCCGTGCTGATGACCGGCTACTCGCTGCTGCAGCGCCGCACCGAGCGGTGGCAGCGATGAGCGCGCGGACGACGAACGCCCCGCGGTCGACGAGCGCAGGAGGCGCGGGCACGGTCGCGCGCCGCACCGCCCTGGTCGTCGTGGGAGCCCTCTTCGCGGTGCCGATCGCGGCGATGGTCGCGTTCTCGCTGCGCAGCGCCGACGGCACGGGTCACGACCTGGACCACTGGCTGGCGATCGTCGACCCCGAGAACGAGCGGATGTACCGCAACCTCGTCGAGGGAGTCACGAACTCGCTGCTGCTCGCCGTCGTCGCGGCACTGCTCGTGCTCGTGCTGCTGGTGCCGGCCATGGTGCTCGTGCACCTGCGCTACCCGCGCCTCGTGCGGCCGCTGGAGTTCGTCTGCCTCGTGCCGATCACGGTGCCGGCGATCGTGCTCGTGGTCGGCCTCGCGCCGGTCTACTCGGTCGTCTCGCGGGTGGCAGGCTCGGGCGCCTGGACGCTGGCCCTCGCCTACGGCGTCACGGTGTTGCCCTACGCCTACCGGGCGGTCCAGTCCGACCTGGCGGCCACCGACCTCCGCACGCTGACCGAGGCCGCGCGCACGCTCGGCTCGAGCTGGCCGCGCACGATGGCCCTCGTTGTCGTGCCGAGCCTGCGCCGGGGCCTGCTCGCGGCGGCGTTCATCACCGTGGCCGTGGTGCTCGGCGAGTTCACCATCGCCTCGCTGCTCAACCGCGTGAACCTGCAGACCGCCCTGGTGCAGGTGTCGCGTTCCGACCCCTACGCCGCCGTGATCCTCGCCCTGATCTCGCTGGCCTTCGCCTTCGTGCTGCTGCTCGTGATCGGCCGGGTCGGAGCCCTCGGGGCCGCCCGCCCGATC
>NZ_LHOZ01000075.1:0-38492 GCF_001297205.1 Frigoribacterium sp. RIT-PI-h
GGCCGTGGCGGCGACCACGAGCGCGAGGGGACGGCGCAGGAGGGGCGGGACGGGGGCGGAGGCGACCGCCTGCGCCTCGGGGCCCGACGTGGTCGGCGCGACCAGCGCCTCCTGGTCGGCTGCTGCCTGCTCGTCGACTGCCGTCTGCTCGTCCGTGGGCTCGGACGCGTCGGCCGCGTCGTGGACGAGGGCGCGGGGGCCGGTCGACGGGACCACCACGGGAGACGAGGTCGGGGCGGAGGCCGTGGGGCGGTCGCCGTCCGAGGCGGGGGCGAGCGGAGCGTTGGGTGCGTGGCCCGCCTCGACCACGGGACGGGCCTCGCGGATCGCGCCGGGGGGCACGACGGGGACGACCCCGGTGAAGCGGAGGCGGGTGGCCTCGAGTGCGCGGGCCGCCTCGTCCGTGCCGACGCGGGTGATCTCGTCCTCCCACGAGGCGAAGCGCGCGGCCTCGACCTGGCGGAGGGCGAGCTGGGCCTGGACGACGGCCATCAGATCGATCGTCGCGGTGTCGTCGAGGCGCTTCTCGACCAGGCGGGCGAGGACCTCGTCGTCGAGCGTCATCCGCTCGGGAGGCTGGGGCAGGTCGTCGGGCACGGACACGGCGAGCACCGGCAGCGTGATCGCCGAGGTGTCGACCGAGTGGCGGGCCACGCTCGCCGGGCGGGCCTCGGAGGCATCGGTGGGCACCACGTCGTCGAGGACGACGTCGGCACGGTGCGAGGGGATCGAGACGGGGCGTGGCGCGCGGGCCGTCGCGGCTTCGGGCTCGGCTTCGGCTTCGGCCTGGGGGGCGATCGCGGTCGGCTCGTCGAGCCCCTCCACGGAGGCCTCGGGGGCGAGGGTCTGGTTCACGGGGTGGTGCTCCTGCTGGTCCGGGCGAGCGGGGGGCTCGGGGACGGTGTCGTCGAGGGGTGCGACGAACGTCACACGGCGCCGGTGGAACGTGACGTCGTCGTCGAGGGGTGCGATGCCCCCGACGCTCGCGGTCTGCACGTTGTCGGCCATGCTCGGATGGTAGGTGACGAACGGTCCCACGCCGGGCGGACTCGCCGGTCCGACCGGCACATTCCCCGTTCCGAGCGGATGGGCCGACCGTTCGGTGCCCGCGACGATCGGAGCGTCAGGAGGCGCGGGTCAGGTGGGCGAGCACCTCGCGCGCGACGCCGCGCGACCCCAGGCCGAGGTGACCCGACCGGGGATGCACGGCGAGCGTCGCGTCCGGCAGGCCGGCCACGGTGCGTGCCACGAGGTCGAGCGGGTAGAAGCCGTCGGCGCCCCCGGCCACGACGAGCGTCGGGGCGGCGACCTCGCCGAGGCGGTCGCCCACGTCGAACGAGTCCTCGGCGTCGAGCGTCACGACCAGGTCGTCGTGCCGGTCGCCGACGACGACGTGGTGCGCCACGCGCCCGAAGCGCCGCAGGGCGTTCGAGGCGGGGACGCCGGTGGTCGTCTGACCGAGCATGGCGGCCGAGGCGCCTCGCGCGTCGCCGGCCCGGAGGCGCTCGGCCGTGCGCCGCTGGGCCTCGCGCCCGCCGTCGCCCAGGCGGTGGGCGGCCGAGACGAGGACCAGTCGCCGCACCAGCTCGGGGTGGTCGACGGCCAGCTGCAAGGCGATGCTGCCGCCCGTCGAGGTGCCGACCACGTCGATCGGCCCGTCACAGATCTCGACCGTGGCCCGGGCCACGTCGTCGGCGAGGTCGTTCATCGTGGTGCCCTCGGGCAGCCCACGGCGACGGCCCAGCGTCCACAGGTCGACCTCGCGGACGAGCGGCGCCGTCTCGAGCCGCAGCAGGGTGCGGTCCCAGGTCGAGGGGTGGTGACGACCCGGCCCGACCCCGGGCAGCAGGATCGTGGGCGCGCCGCTCCCCCGACGCACGAAGGGCTGGCCCGCCACGGTGCCGCGGGTCGTCGCGGTCCGGCGGGTCACGGTCGCCCCAGGCGGCGGAACCGCGCAGGGGCCTCACCACCCTCGACGAGGTCGACGAGGATCGACCCCACCAGCGGCGTGAACTTGAAGCCGTGTCCGGAGAAGCCCGCCCCCACCACGACGGGGCCGACGCGGTCGAGAACGAAGTCCTCGTCGTCGGTCGTCGTGTACGTGCAGCTGATCGGGTCCGCCGTCTCGGCGTCGCCGCCGGGCAGCCACTCCCGCGCGTAGCGCCGCAGTTGCTCGAGCTGCTCGGGGTCGGGCGCGAAGGACCGGCGGTCGGGGGGGACGACGGGGCCGGCCCCGGGCCCGCCCGCCTTGACGCCCCCCCCCGGCGGGTGCATGCCGTAGACGACGCTCGGCCACCACGGCTCGGGGGGACGGTCGGGATCGGGACGGTGGTTGAAGCTCGGCCACACGGCCTCGGGGTCGGTCACGGCGAAGTGCGCGGGTTGCTCCTGCGTCACGGGGAGCCGAGGGAGACGTACGAGGCCTCCGACGACGTCCTCGGTCCAGGCGCCCGCCGTCACCACCACGCGCCGCGCGACGATCTCGTCGTCGGCCGTGACGACCCGGATGCGCTCGGGGCCCTCGACGTGCAGGCCCGTGACCGGCGTGGACCAGCGCAGTCGCGCCCCGTGGGCCGTCGCCGCCCGGGCGAGGGCCACCAGGGCCTCGGCAGCACGGATGCGTCCGCTGCCGGGCACGTGCAGCACCTCGGTCTCGAAGCGGATGCCCCTCCACCGCTCCCCCGCGTCCTCGGCGGTGACGAGTTCGCTGGGGACACCCGCGTCGATGTGCAGCGCCTGCATGCGCCGGAGCATCGCCGGGCGACCGTGGTTGACGACTCCGACGAGGTCGAGGAGCGGGGTGCCGGTCTCGTCGGCCAGCGCGTCCCACCGCACCCGCGCCTCCTGCACGAGGGCGACGTAGTCGGCGTCGTCGTAGGCGACGTTGAGGTTGCGGGTGGCGCCGTGCGAGGCACCCCGGTGGTGCCCCTGCTCGAACCGCTCGACGGGCACGGCCTCGTGCCCGCGCGACGCGGCCTGCCAGGCCGTCGCGAGACCCATGGCGCCTCCGCCGACGACGACCAGGTCGACGTCGGCGCGGGACGGACTCGGGTGACCGGACGACATGCTCCGAGCATAGGAGGCGCGGTGCGGCCCGGCCCCGCCGGCTCGCGCCCCCGAGGCACGCCCGCCCCCTGGCCCGCCGACGGGGGCTGCTGCCGCCGCGCCGGGTGCCGGTAACATCCCTCGACGGCCGCCGAGGGATGCGGTGCGCGCAGCAGCAGCAGGGGGACCTCGTGGACCGACCAGACGACCAGCCGACGACCGCGGGACCCTCGGGGGCGACCCCCGTGTCCTTCGGGGCCGACGGACCCGTGCAGCGGTTCGGACCGCTCGAGCTGCCCGCCCTGCCGCGCGACTCCCCGCCCGGCGTCGGCGACGCCCCGGGGGCCGGCCCCCCCGAGATGCTGCGCGTGCGGCTGGGCGCCACCGCGTTCCTCGACCTGGGGCACGACGGATCGCACTGGTTCGCGGTGCCCCTGCGCATCGACGCGTCGGGTCCCACGCCCCTCGACCAGCGGCGACGGGACCCCCTCGACGTCGGTGTCGGTGAGACGACGTCCGTGGTGCTCGACGCGGCCTCGGCCACGGTGCGGCGCTGGGCCGCCCTGGTCCCGCCCGAGTCGCGCCTGGGCACGGCCTGGCCCGCGCCGCAGGCGTTCGCGCCCGGTGCCGGGGCGGGCGTCCCGGCACCGAAGCGGTCGCGAGGCGTGCTGTTCGGCGTGTTGGGCGCGGTCGGCGTCATCGCCTTCGGGGGCGTGTGCTTCGGCCTCTACCAGGCGAACGGAGGAGAAGGGGGCGTCATCGAGACCGGTTCCGAGCTCGTGAGCGAGCTCACCACCGGGGACTGCTTCGACATGACCGACGGGATCGACCACGAGTACCAGACGTTCGTCGACGTGACCGCCTGCGGCGACGTGCACCACTTCGAGGTGTTCGCCGAACCGGTCCTCGACGACGACGCGTTCCCGGGCGACGACGAGGTCGCGCAGCTCGGCGACGACGCGTGCTACGAGGTCTTCGACGACTACGTCGGGTCGACCTGGGAGGACTCGGCCCTCGACTACGGCTGGTTCACGCCGACCGAGGACACCTGGGCCACCGGCGACCGCGAGGTCACCTGCTATCTCGCGACGGCCCCCGACGGCGAGTCGGCGAGCCTGGCGGGCAGCGGGCGCTGACGTGCCGGCGCGCCGTGGTGACGTCGGCGCGAACGGGGGCGGCCTCGTGCGGCCTCGACCTGGGATGATCGGCGGATGACCTGGCGCAAGCTCCTCAAGGCGTTCCCCACCGTGATCCTGGTGGTCGACATCCTCATCAGGATCGTCTCGGTGGCGGTCGTGCCCCGCAACCGGCGGCCGAGCTCGGCCATGGCCTGGCTGATGGCGATCTTCGTCGCGCCGATCCCGGGCAGCGTCCTCTACGGCCTGCTCGGCAGCACGAAGCTGCCGAAGGACCGGCGGGACAAACAACGCGAGATCAACTCGCTGATCCTCGAGAACACGCAGGGCCTCGACAACCGCGTGCCGACCGACACCCAGCCGCCGTGGTTCGGCACGGTGGTCCAGCTGAACCGCACGCTCGGCGCCATGCCCTTGATCCCCGGCAACAGGGCCCGACTGCTGCCGGACTACGCCGGGTCGATCGCGGCCATGACCGAGGCGGTCGACGCGGCCGAGCGGTACGTCCACGTCGAGTTCTACATCCTCACGCGCGACGAGTCGACCTTCCTCTTCTTCGACGCCCTCAAGCGGGCCCACGACCGCGGGGTCAAGGTCCGCGTGCTCTACGACCACTGGGCGACGATCCGCAACCCGCAGGGCCGCGTGACGCGCACCTGGCTGCGTGACGCCGGCATCCGCTTCGAGGAGATGTTGCCGTTCCACCCCACGAAGGGCATGTGGCGCCGACCCGACCTCCGCAACCACCGCAAGATCGTGGTCGTCGACGGCGACGTCGCGTTCACCGGGTCGCAGAACATGACCGATCCCAGCTACAACAAGCGCGGCAACATGCGACGCGGCCTGCAGTGGAAAGACCTCATGGTGCGCGTCGACGGGCCCGCCGCGATCGGCCTCAACGCCCTCTTCATCACCGACTGGTACAGCGAGACCGATGAGCTGCCCACCGACGCCGAGGCCGAGCCGCTCGTCGAACGCCGTACGGGCGACGACGCCTACGAGTGCCAGGTCGTGCCGAGCGGGCCCGGCTTCGACGGCGAGAACAACCTGCGGCTCTTCAACGCCCTGGTCTACGGTGCACAAGAACGCCTGATCATCGCGAGCCCCTACTTCGTGCCCGACGAATCGATGCTCTACGCCATCACGACGGCCGCCGAGCGCGGCGTCGACGTGCAGTTGTTCGCCTGCGAGGTCGCCGACCAGTTCCTCGTCTACCACGCCCAGCGGTCGTACTACGAGACGCTCCTGCGGGCCGGCGTCCGCATCTTCCTCTACGAGAAGCCGATCGTGCTGCACTCGAAGCACTTCACGGTCGACGACGACGTGGCGGTGATCGGGTCGAGCAACATGGACATGCGGTCGTTCAGCCTGAACTTCGAGGTGTCGCTCATGGTGCGTGGAGCGGGCTTCGTCGACCAGGTCCGCGAGGTCGAGGCGGACTACCGCGCGAAGTCGCACGAGATCACGCTCGCCGGCTGGCTCACGCGGCCCGCTCCCCTGCAGGTGCTCGACAACGTCGCGCGTCTCACGGCGGCGGTGCAGTAGACCGTCACGCGACGGATGTCGTCGAATCGAGACGTCTCGGCAAGCTCGCAGGAGGCGCCCCTCGCGAGGTCCGGGTCGGGAGCGTAGCGTCGCCGGGGTGATGCCTCCCTCCGCGAGAACCGTCGGCGAACTCAGGCGCTCGGGCCACGTCCCGAAGCCCCTCCGCACCGAGATCCGAGACAACCTGCTCGACGCCCTGAGAGAGGGTCGTGACCCCTGGCCGGGACTGCACGGCTTCGGGTCGACGGTCATCCCTCAGCTCGAGCGGGCGTTGATCGCGGGTCACGACATCGTCCTGTTGGGTGAACGCGGCCAGGGCAAGACCCGCCTGCTGCGGACGCTGGCAGGTCTGCTCGACGAGTGGTCCCCGGTCATCGAGGGGTCCGAATTGGGAGAGCATCCGTTCGAGCCGATCACGAGCGAGAGCCGCCGTCGAGCCGCCGACCTCGGCGACGACCTGCCGGTGGCCTGGCGAGGGCGCGACGAGCGCTACGTCGAGAAGCTCGCGACGCCCGACACGAGCGTCGCCGACCTGATCGGCGACGTCGATCCGATGCGCGTGGCCGAGGGACGCAGCCTGGGCGACCCCGAGACGATCCACTTCGGCCTCATCCCCCGGGGCCACCGCGGCATCGTCGCGGTCAACGAGTTGCCGGACCTCGCCGAGCGCATCCAGGTGGCGATGCTCAACGTGATGGAGGAGCGCGACATCCAGATCCGCGGGTACGTCCTGCGGCTGCCCCTCGACGTGCTCGTCGTGGCCAGCGCCAACCCCGAGGACTACACCAACCGTGGTCGGATCATCACGCCCCTGAAGGACCGCTTCGGTGCCGAGATCCGGACGCACTACCCGACCGAGCTGGTCGACGAGGTCGCGGTCGTCCGCCAGGAAGCCGACCTCGTCGCCGAGGTGCCCGACCACCTCGTCGAGATCCTGGCCCGCTTCACCCGGGCGCTGCGCGAGTCCCCCTCGGTCGACCAGCGCAGCGGCGTCAGCGCCCGCTTCGCGATCGCCGGAGCCGAGACCATCGCGGCCGCGGCGTTGCACCGCGCGACCCGACAGGGTGAGGACGAGGCCGTCGCCCGCCCGATCGACCTCGAGACGGCCGTCGACGTGCTCGGCGGCAAGATCGAGTTCGAGTCCGGCGAGGAGGACCGGGCCGAGGAAGTCCTCGAACACCTGCTGAGGACGGCGACCGCCGAGACCGTCCGTGCCCACTTCCGCGGGCTCGACTTCGACGCCCTCGTCGACGCCCTCGAGTCGGGTGTCATGGTGACGACCGGTGAGCAGGTCACCGCTCGGGACTTCCTGGCCGGATTGCCCTCGCTCGGCGAGGACGACCTCTACGACCGCATCGCCGAACGGCTCGGCGCGTCGTCCGACGGCGGGCGCGCCGGTGCGATCGAGCTGGCGCTCGAGGGCTTGTTCCTGGCCCGACGCGTGAGCAAGGAGAGCGGCGACGGTGAAGCGGCCTACGGGTTCTGAGGTGCGACGTGGCTAGGGCGAACCGGCGGTTGCACCGGGCCGCGCGCTACCAGAGGTACGCCGACGGTCCCGACCCGCTCGCGCCTCCTGCCGACCTGTCCGAGGCGCTCGACGCCGTCGGACGCGACGTCATGGCCGGTACGAGCGCCGAGGCGGCGCTCCGTGAGTTCCTCCGGCGCGGAGGCAAGGACCAGACCGGCCTCGACGACCTCGCCCGCCAGGTCGCCGAACGCCGACGGGCCCTCACCCGGGACCACCACCTCGACGGCACGCTCCAGGAGGTCCGCGAGCTGCTCGACCGGGCCCTGCGGGCCGAACGCGCCCAGCTCGCCCGAGACGTCGACCTCGACGACGGTGACCGCGCCCTGGCCCTGCTCCAGCTCGACAGCCTGCCGCCGTCCCCGGCCGGCGCCGTCGCCGAGCTGTCGGACTACCGCTGGCAGAGCGGCGAGGCCGGTCAGGCGTACGAGCAGATCAAGGACCTCCTCGGTCGCGAGATGCTCGACCAGCGGTTCGCAGGGATGAAGGGTGCCCTCGAGAACGCCACCGACGCCGATCGCGCGGCCGTCGCCGAGATGCTGCGCGACCTCAACGCATTGCTCGACGCGCACGCCCGCGGCGAGGACACCCCTGAGCAGTTCGACGACTTCATGGCGAAGCACGGCGACTCGTTCCCCGAACGGCCGTCCGACGTCGACGAGCTGATCGACGCCCTCGCCGCCCGGACCGCGGCCGCCCAGCGGCTGCGCAACTCGATGTCGGCCGAGCAGCGTGCCGAGCTGGACGCGCTCGCGCAGGAGGCCTTCGGCTCGCCCGAGCTGATGCAGTCGCTCGAGCAGCTGGACGGCACGCTGCGATCGCTCCGGCCGGGCCAGGACTGGAGCGGATCGGAAGGTCTCGACGGTGAACACGGCCTCGGGCTCGGCGACGGCACGGGGGTCTTCCAGGACCTCGCCGACCTCGACGCGCTCGCCGAACAACTGGCCCAGCAGTCGCGTGGGTCGTCGCTCGACGACGTCGACCTCGACGCCCTGCGCCGCCAGCTGGGCGAGCAGGCCGCCGTCGACGCCGCGGCCCTGCGGCGGCTCGAGAAGGCCCTCCGAGACTCCGGCGCCCTCCGCCGTCGCGCCGACGGCACCCTCGCCCTGACTCCGCGGGCCATGCGACAGCTCGGCAAGAACCTCTTGCGCGACGTCGCGGCGACGATGTCGGGACGAGCCGGGAGGCGCGAGGTGCGGTCCGCGGGAGCCCTCGGCGACCGATCCGGCTCGAGTCGTGGATGGGCCTTCGGCGACACCGAGCCGTGGGACGTGACCCGGACGATCACGAACGCGGTCACGCGGACCGCCGCCGAGGGCGGCCGGACCGACGGCGGGGTGCGGATCGAGATCGGCGACGTCGAGGTGCACGAGACGGACGCCCGGACGCAGGCCTGTGTGGCCCTGCTCGTCGACACGTCGTTCTCGATGGCGATGGAGGACCGCTGGGTTCCGATGAAGCGCACGGCCCTCGCCCTGCACACCCTGATCACGTCCCGCTTCCGCGGCGACGACCTGCAGCTGATCGGGTTCGGCCGGCACGCCGAGGTCATGCCCATCGAGCAGCTCGTCGCCCTCGACGCGAAGTGGGACAAGGGCACGAACCTGCACCACGCCCTGCTGCTGGCGAACCGGCACTTCCGCGAGCACCCGACCGCGCAACCCGTCCTGTTGATCGTCACCGACGGCGAGCCGACCTCGCACCTCGAGCCCGGCGGTGAGGTCTTCTTCGACTACCCGCCGCACCCCGTGACGATCCTGCGGGCGGTGGAGCAGCTCGACGTGGCCCGCCGCCTCGGCGCGCACACGACGTTCTTCCGGCTCGGCGACGACCCGGGGCTCGCCCGTTTCGTCGAGGGCATGGCGCGGCGCGTCGACGGCACCGTGACCGCCCCCGACCTGGACGACCTCGGAGCGGCCGTCGTCGGGTCGTACGTCAGAACACGGGCCACGGAACCGCCGGCATAGGGCCGCGCGGTTCGGGGAAGACGGGCGACGCAAGGAGGCGCGCGCAGCGATCGTCGAGCGCCTCGAGTTCGTCGGGGGTGAGGAGAGGCGCCAGGGCCGAGCCCAGCGAGCCCGAGAGAGCGGATCGGACGCGGCCGACCCCGTCGACCTCGTCAGCGGTCAGCGGGTCGCCGATCCACCCCCACAGCACCGTGCGCAACTTGTGCTCGGCGTGGAAGGTGAGGCCGTGGTCGACGCCGTGCCGCCGCCCGTCGGGCAGAGCGAGCACGTGGGCGCCCTTGCGGTCGGCGTTGTTGACCACGACGTCGAAGACGGCCATGCGTCGGAGCGACGGGGTGTCCTCGTGGATCAGGGCCACCGGCCCGTCGTCGCCGTCCCCCTCGAGCACGAGCCGCCATCCGTCGTCGGGCAGCTCGTCGACCGGCACGAGGTCGACGGCGTCCTGCTCCGGGTCGACGTCCTGCCAGAGCTGGACCATGCCCTCGCCGAGCGGACCGTCGCGCAGCCAGGTGCGCGGCACGACGTCCCAGCCCGAGGCCTCGGAGACGAGGTAGGACGCGACCTCGCGGTCGGCGAGCCGCCCGTCCGGGAAGTCCCACAGCGGCCGTTCGCCGGCCACGGGCTTGTAGATGACCGACACGTCACCGAGGCGGGCCAGGAAGGACGCGTTCGAGGCCGTGCGGATGCGACCGGTGAGCTCGAGCTCGACGTCGTCCGAGGGAACGGTGTCGGGCACGTCGGTCGGCTCGTCCTCAGCCGACGCCGACGCCATCAGACCTCGCCGGGCAGGACGCAGACGTGACCCTCGGGGTCGATCGGCTGGCCGCAGAAGGGGCAGAGGGGCCGACCGGCCCCGACGATCTCGAGGGTGCGCGCCGCGAACGCCCGCGCCGTGCCGACGGGGATGCGGACGACCATGACCTCGTCGGGCTCCAGCTCGGCCTCGTCGATCTCGGCCTCGCCGTCCACCTCCACCAGGGGGAACGCCTCGATGACGACCTGCGCGGTGGACGGGTCCCAGCCGAGGCTGAGAGCACCGGCCCGGAACTCGGGTTCGACGGGTTGGTCGAGCGGCTCGTTGTCGACGAGTTCGACCGGGATGCCGGTGGGCACGCTGACCGGGTTGCCGTCGGCGGCCATCACCTGGTCGAGGATCTCGTCGATCTTCTCGGCGAGGGCGGCCGACTGCATCTTCTCGAGGCCGACGCTCGTGACGCGTGCCCCGTCACGGGCCTGCAGGTAGAACGCACGGGAACCGGGACGACCGACGGTCCCGACGACGACTCGGTCCGGCCAGTCGAAGGTGTGGACGATGGAGGGCATGCCGCGAGTCTACGAGCGCCCCGCCGCCGACGCTCAGGTCGCGGGAGGCTCGTCGCCGGCGGCCGCGCCGCTCGCCGGACCCGCGCCTCCTCCGACGGCGGCGGCGGCCGCGGGCGCCGCCTGCCGCAGCCACGAGAGGTCGCCCGCGCCGGCGTTCGTCGCGACGACGTCGGGCCGGTTCGGCCCGTACCGCACGATCGACACCGAGGCCGGGCCGACGCTGATGCGCTGGAAGAGGTCGAGGTGCATGCCGTACGCGTCGGCGAGGATCGACTTGATGATGTCGCCGTGGCTGACGGCGACCCACACGGCGCCCGGACCGTGTTCGGCCTCGAACGCGGCGGCGTGCCGCCGGCCCGCGGCCCCCGCCCGGGCCTGCATGGCCTGGAGCGACTCGCCACCGGGGAACACCGCGGCCGACGGTTGGTTCTGCACGACCGACCAGAGTGCCTCGCCCGCCAGCTCCTTCAGCGGCCGACCCTGCCAGTCGCCGTAGTCGCACTCGGTGATGCCTCGCTCGATCGGCGTCACCGGCACGCCGGACGGACGGTCGAGGATCGCCCTCGACGTCTGACGGCGGCGCTCGGGGGGGCGCGACCCGGCGCCGCCGCGCGGCCCGCCCGCGGGCCGCTCGGCTGGGCGCCGCGCTTGCTCGCGTCCGACGTCGTCGAGCCGGACGCCCGCCGTCCGTCCGGCGAGCACGCCGCTCGCGTTGGCGGTGGTGCGTCCGTGTCGGACGAGGACGAGGGTGGCCATGCCCCGAGCCTAGACACCGGGACCCGACGGTCGACTCCGGGGACCGGCCCACCCGCGTCGGGAACCGACCCGACGAGGAGGCGCGGCGCCGGTCGTCCCGGCACCGCGCCTCCTGCGGTCTCCCGACCGACGGTCGGCGTGACTACGCCGAGGCGGCGGTGAGGGCCTCGACGAGCGGGGTCGTCGGGCGGCCGATCAGACCGGAGAGGTCGCCGCTCGTGTCGGCGAGCAGCCCGTCGCGGATGTTGCCGTCGAGCGCGACGACGAAGCCGACCGTGCCCTCGTCCAGGCCGAAACCGCGCAGGCGCTCGGCGTGTCGCTCGGGCGTGAGCGACTCGTAGCGGACCGGTCGGCCCGTGACGACCGAGAGCGCCTCGGCGAACTCGATGAAGTCCCAGGCGTGGTCGCCGGACAGCTCGAAGGTGAGGCCGGCAGTCGAGTCGTCGAGGGCAGCGACCGCGGCGGCCTCGGCGTAGTCCCGACGGCTGGCGCTGGCGAGACGGCCGTCCCCCACGCTCGCGGCGACCACGCCGGAGTCGCGGGCGGTGGCGATCTCGCCGACGTAGTTCTCGGTGTACCAGCCGTTCCGCAGCAGCGTGACGGGGACGCCGGAGGCGGCGAGGTGCTCCTCGGTCGCCTTGTGCTCGGGCGCGAGGATCAGGGGCGAGGGCGAGGCCGCGAGGACGCTCGTGTAGACGATGCGGGCGGCACCGGCGGCCTTCGCGGCGTCGATCACGGCGGCGTGCTGCGGGACCCGCTGGCCCACCGCGTCGCTCGAGATCAGGACGGCGACGTCGCCCGCGCCGATGACGGCGGCGGTCGTGTCGGGTCGGGTGTAGTCGAGCTCGGCGGTGCGGACGCCGCGCTCGGCGAGGTCGGCCAGCTTCGAGACGTCGCGCGACGTGGCGACGACGCTCTCGGGGGCTGCGCCGCGGGCGAGCAGGGCTTCGACGACGAGGCGGCCGAGTTGGCCGGAGGCGGCGGTGACGATCGTGGACATGGTGTTCCTTTCGGTTGCGTGCCGGGGACAACGACGACGATCCACCGGGACTTCCCATCTGCAGGTACGCACCTTTTCGTAAGCTACTGACGTGGACGTCGGAATCGTGAACCCTGCCCGCCCTGCCGTCTCCGGTCGTTTCCCGGCGGAGTGCCCGAGCCGCGTGGTGCTGACCCACGTGACGAGTCGGTGGGGCGTGCTCATCCTGCTGGCGCTCGAACGCGGTCCGCTGCGGTGGGGCGAGTTGAGACGCGAGATCGAGGGCGTCAGCGAGAAGATGCTCGCCTCGACCCTGAAGACCCTCGAGGCCGACGGCATCGTCGACCGCGCCGCCCAGCCGACGATCCCGCCGCGGGTCGACTACTCGCTGACCGAGCGCGGCACCGAACTCGCCGCTCGCCTCGTACCCCTGATGGACTGGATCCTCGACAACGCCGACGAGATCGTCGCGGGCCGGTGACCCGTCGCCGCCTCGCTCGCGCCCCGCGCGGGCCGGTCCTTCAGGCCTGCCCGGTGGACCAGAAGTAGGTCAACGGGGCCTCGTTGACGAGACGGTCGCCGATCACCCGCTGCTGCAGCACGACCGGGTTGTGCGACGAGAGCGTCCTCGCGTTTCGCCAATGACGGTCGAGCGCTCGGTCGCGGTCGGTGGCGCTGGCTCCGCCGACCTCGAACAGGGTGGTCGTCGCGCGGAGGGCCACCTCGACCACCGTCACCTGTGCGCGGATGGTGACGAGCTCGGCCGCCTCGATGCGGTCGAATGCGTCCGGGCCGCCGGCCACCACGGCGTCGTGTGCGCGGTCGATCGCCGAGGCCGCGCTCTGCACCAGGGACTCGGCCGCGAGGGCGTCCGCCGAGACCCGCCCCACGACCGACTGGACCAACGGGTCGGCGGCGGCCGTCGCCGCGACGCCCTGGCTGTAGGTGCGGGTGCGGGTGCGCACGAACCCGACGGCCTCGTGCCCCGCCGCCGACGCGACGCCGGCCAGCGAGGCCAGCAGCCCGGGCTGCAGGAAGGCCGGCCGGGGCGTCCGCCGCTCGTCGCGCTCGGGCCGGATCTGGGACGGCTCGACCCGCACGCCGTCGAACCGGGTCGTCCCGCTGCCGGTGAGCCGCTGGCCGAACCCGTTCCAGTCGTCGCGGACGTCGACCCCGTCGTCGTCGACCCGCACCGTCACCCCGACGACCCGGCCGGCCGGCGTCGTCGCGGTCACTGTCGTCCAGTCGGCGAAGAGCGGGCCCGTGCTGTAGTGCTTCTCGCCGTGCAGCCGCCAGCCGCCACCGTCCGGCACGGGGTGCGTCACGAGCGGCCCCCCCCCGGCGGCACGCCGCCGCGGCTCGCGCTGCCGAACACCTCGCCCGCCGCGACCTGCTCGAGCCACAGACCGCGCCGCACGAGGTCGTCCGAGGTGTCGAGCAGCAACTCCTCGACGAAGGCGAAGTGCGCCCGCAGCAACTGCGGCAGGTTCGAGTCGGCCCGCGCCAGCCGCACGAGCAGGGCGAACAGGTCGGACGGCCGGGCGCCGGAGCCGCCGAACTCGACCGGCACGGTGACGGCCGTGAAGCCGGACTCCGCCAGCTGCCGCACCTGCTCGAACGGCGGGTCGCGCCTCCGCTCGCGGGCGACGGCGCCGTCGGCGGTGCGGGCGAACACGGGCTCGAACCGGGCGAGCAGGTCCTCGCGGGTCGGCGTGGCCGCCGGTGCGATGGTGGTCGTGTGGGTCATCGGGGGCCTCCGGTGGGATCGGTGGTGGTCGTGGTGGTGTGGGTGGTGGCGGACAGGCCGCCACCGGGGACGGCGGCGAGCAGACGGCGCGTGTACTCGGCGACGGGACGTTCGAGCACCTGCTCGACCCGCCCCTCCTCGACGACCCGTCCGTCCTTCAGGACGAGCACGCGGTCGCTCACGTGCCGGATGACGCCGAGGTCGTGCGAGATGAACAGGGCCGAGGTGCCGTAGCGGGCGCGGATGTCGGCCAGCAGGTCGAGCACCTGCGCCTGCACCGACACGTCGAGGGCACTCACGGCCTCGTCGAGGACGAGCACGTCCGGGTCGGTGGCCAGCGCGCGGGCGATGGCCACCCGCTGGCGCTGGCCGCCCGAGAGGGTCGACGGGTGGCGGCCGGCCAGGCCGGGGTCGAGCCCGACCCCGGCGAGCAGGTCGTCGACGCGGGCACGGGCGTCCGTCGCCGCGGCTCCCTGACCGCCCCGCGCGCTCACCGCGGCGCGGAGGGCTCCCGTGACGAGCTGGCCGACCGACCGACGGGGGTCGAACGAGCTCAGGGGGTCCTGCGAGACCGTCGCGATGCGCGGCCGGTCGGGTCGCCGCTCCCGCTCGCGCAGGGCCGACCAGGGCCGGCCCTCGAACAGCACCTCGCCCTCGTCCGGGGCCGTCAGCGCCAGGGCGATCGCGGCGGTGGTCGACTTGCCCGAGCCCGACTCGCCGACGATGCCGAGGGTCTCGCCCGCGTGCAGGGTGAACGAGACGTCGTCGACGACGGTGCGAGTGACGCGATCCGGCCCCCGGTAGCGCTTGGTGACGTGACGCACCTCGAGCACGGGTGTGCCCGGGCCGGGGACGGGCCGGTCCGCGGGACGCGCCGCGAGGGTCGCCGGTGCCGCCGACGAGAGGCGGCTGCCGCGGGCGGGCGCCGTGGGGATCGCCGCCAGCAGGCGCTGTGTGTAGGGGTGGCTCGGCGCCCCGAGCACCTGGTCGGTCGGCCCCTGCTCGACCACGACGCCGTGCTGCATGACCACGACCTCGTCGGCGAGTCGTTCGACCACACCGAGGTCGTGGCTGATGAGAACGAGCCCCGCGCCGCCGGCGCGCAACTCGTCGAGCAGGGCGAGGATCTGCGCCTGGACGGTCGTGTCGAGCGCGGTCGTCGGCTCGTCGGCGATCAGGACCGCGGGCTCGAGGGCCACGGCCGCGGCGATCAGTGCGCGCTGCCGGAGGCCCCCGGAGAGTTGCGAGGGCAGCTGGCGGGCCCGGAGGCGCGGCTCGGGGACGCCGACCCGCTCGAGCAGCTCGATCACCCGGGCCTCGCGGGCCCGGCGATCGCCGTACCGGTGGACGCGGAGGGGCTCCGCGATCTCGGCCCCGACGCGGCGCAGCGGGTCGAGCGAGACGAGGGCGTCCTGCAGGACGTAACCGATCTCACGACCGCGCAGGCGCTGCCAGTCGCGGTCGCCGAGGTCGGTGAGGTCGCGACCGGCGAGGCGGAGGGTCGAGGCCGTCGTCGTGGCGGTGTGGCCGTTGAGTCCCAGTAGCGCCTTGGCCGTGACGCTCTTCCCCGAGCCGGACTCCCCCACGATGGCCGTGCAGCGCCCGGCCTCGACGGTGAACGAGACGTCGCGGACGACCGTGTTGCCGCCGAACGCGACCGACAGACCCCGCACGTCGACGAGCGGGCCGGCCGTGTCGAGTCGCACGGCCTCGGGGTCGAGGACGGGTTCGGGGCTAATCGCGCCCCTCCCGGGGTGGTGAGGGTCTGGATGCTGCGGCCGACGGCCGTCAGCGACAACGCGAGCAACACGATGACGACGCCGGGGAAGAAGTCGAGCCACCAGGCCTGCTGCAGGTAGTTGCGTCCGGCGTTGAGCATCGCGCCCCACTCCGGGGCCGGGGGCTGGACGCCCATGCCGAGGAACCCCAGCGCCGACGCCCAGACGATCGCCTGGCCGATGCCCAGGGTGACCAACACGGTCAAGGGCCGGAACGCGTTGGGCAGCAGGGTGTGGACGAGCACGTGGACCGGCCCGTGGCCCAGCGCGCGCTCCGCCTGGACGTACGACGAGTCCCGCACGGCGAGCACCTGGCCGCGGACCATCCGGGCGTAGCCGGGGATCGTGGCGACGCCGACGGCGAGGATCTGCGTCCCGGCCGAGTTGCCGGCGATCGCGACGAGGATGAGGGCGAGCAGGATGCCGGGGAACGCGTAGAGCACCTCGATCACGCGGGTGACGACCGCGTCGACGGCCCGACCACCGAGTCCCCCGAGAAGGCCCAGCAGCGTGGCGCCGGCCAGCCCGAGGGCGGTCGCCCCCACGCCGATCAGCACCGACTGCCCGGCCCCGTGCACGACCCGAGAGTAGACGTCGCGTCCGGACTGGTCCGTGCCGAACACGTGCTCGGCGCTCGGTGCCGCGAAGCTCTTCCCGAGGTCGATCGCGAGGGGGTCGGCCGGCGCGAGCAGACTCGGCCAGACCGCCGCGAGGAGCACGGAGGCGATGAAGGCCGTGGCCACCCAGGTCGAGACCCGACGGAGGGGGTGGGAGGCGCGGCGCACGCGACGCGCACCGGACGCGGTGGCCGCCGGGTCGGCCTCGTGCGGACCGGCGTCGTGCGGACGGGCGTCGTGCGGACCGGTCGGCCGGTCCGTCGCGGAGGGGACGGGTGGCGCCGCGGTGGCGGTGGACGTGGTGCTCATGCGGGTGCTCCGATCGTGGTGCGCAGCCGGGGATCGACGGCGACGTACGCGACGTCGGTGAGGACGTTCGCGACGACGTAGACGAGGGCCACGACGAAGGTGATGCCGATGACGAGAGGGAGGTCCTGCGCGTTCACCGCGGTGACGAGCACCTGGCCGACGCCCTGGCGGGCGAAGACGACCTCGACGACGACCGCGCCCGAGATCAGCGAGCCGAGGCCCCACCCCGAGAGGGTGATGCCCGGCAGGGCGGCGTGGCGGAGGAGGTGACGTGCCCGGACGGCCGCCTCGGACAGGCCACGGGACCGTGCCGAGAGCGCGAACGGCTGGTCCTGGGCGTCTTCGAACTCGTCGCGCGTGACCTGCCCGAGGAACCCGGCCAGCGGGATGGCGAGGGTCAGGGCCGGCAGGACGAGTCCGGGCAGTCCCGTGCCGATCACCGGGAACCAACCGAGGCGCACCGCGAAGACGAGCAACAGGACGAGACCGAGCCAGAACTGCGGCAGACCGGCCGCGACCGTCTCGACGACCGAGCCGATCCGGCCCAGGAGGCCGCGCCTCCCGGCGGTGAGCAGCGTGGACGTGATCGACAACAGCCAAGCGAGACCGAGCGCGGTGGCCGTGAGGGCCAGGGACGAGCCGAGCTGGCCGCCGATCACGCTGACGACCGACTGCTTGAGCGTGTACGACTCGCCGAAGTCGAGTCGGACGAGGCCGAGCAGGAACGACCCGTACTGCGCGAGCAGGGGACGGTCGAACCCGTACTGGGCGGTGACGGCGGCGACGGCCTCGGGTGTCGGGTGGGCGGCCGCGCCCCCGAGGATCGCGACGGCGGGGTCGCCCGGCACGGCGTGTTCGAGGAAGAACACGATGGTGCCGACGGCGAGCAACAGGACGATCGATTCCGCGACGCGACGGACGATGCGCAGGACCCAGGGGTTCATCGGTCGCCGCCGTCCACGAAGTAGGCGTCCGACAGCACCGGCTCGCCCTCGGAGGGCTCGATCCACACGTCCTTGACCCGGTTCGAGATGCCCAGCCGTGTCTGGATCGGGTAGAGCGGCAGGCTCCAGGCCTTCGAGGTGAGGATGCGCTGGGCCTCGGAGTAGAGCGCCGCCTGTTCGGTCGGATCGGTGGTGGCCGTTCCCGCGATCAGGACGCGGTCGAGCTCGTCGTCGGAGGCGAAGGCCGAGTTCTGGCCGTTGCCGACGTCGAGGGTCGCCTTCGAGTACTTGATGTACATCACGTGCGGCGTGGGGCTGTTCCAGTAGTTGCCGATGAGGTCGTACGCGTCGGGATCGCCCCAGACGGCGTTCATGCTGGCGGAGTCCAGCGCCTCGAGGTCGACCTCGATGCCCACCTCCTTCTCCATCGCCTGGATGTTCTGCAGGATCGTCAGGTCGGCGGGCGGCGTCTCGGCACCGTCGGCGTTGTAGGGCAGGCGCACGGTGAGGGTCTCTCCGTCCTTGGTGCGGTGTCCGTCGGCGTCGCGGCCGGTCCACCCGGCGTCGTCGAGCAGGCGGTTCGCCTCGTCGGGGTCGTACGGGAACGGCTCGTGGTAGGTCTCGTCGTAGTGCGGTGTGCCGGACGAGACGGCGTCGCCCTCGTACGGGAACACGCCGGCGTAGGCGCTCTCGACGGCGGCGCGGGCGTTCGAGGCGTGCACGAAGGCCTTGCGCACCCGGATGTCGTCGAACACCGGGCTGGTCGTGTTGAGGTCGAGGCTGAACGGCGAGCCCGAGTGGACGAACTCCTGCAGGCTGATCGCCGGGTCGGCCTCGGCGAGCTGCTGGCTCTCGGGCGGCACGTTGAAGATGACGTCGGCCTCGCCCGAGCTGAGCGCGCCGTACCGGGTCGTGTTGTCCTTGAGGAACCGCCACGTGATGCCGTCGAGGTAGGCGGGGCCCTGGTGCTTCGCGTCGGCGGGGGCCGAGTCGTAGTCGTCGTTGCGCACCAGCTGCACGTCGCGGCCGTGGTTCCACGCGACGACCTCGAACGGTCCGGTGCCGACCGGCGACTCGCAGTTCTCCTCGAGGCCGCGCGCCATCGCCTTAGGCGACTCGATGCCGAAGAACGCCTGCGACAGGGCGGCGAGCAGCGGCGAGTACGGGCGGGACAGGTCGATGCGGACGACGTGCTCGGACAACGCGATCGCGCTCTCGAAGTACCCGGTCAGGTACAGCAGGTCGGTCGACGACTGCGTGGCCGGGTCGAGGATCTGGGTGAAGTTGTCGACGACGGCCTGCGCGTCGAGCGGCGTGCCGTCGTGGAACTCGACGCCCTCCTTCAGGGTGAAGTCGTACTGCGTGCCGTCGTCCGAGATCGTCCACGAGGTGGCGAGCCAGGGCACGACGCTGCCGTCCGCCTGCAGCGAGACGAGGGAGTCGAGGTACTGCCGGGCGACGTAGGTCTGGGGCATGTCGCCGGAGTTGTGCGGATCGAGGCAGGTGGGCTCGCGATCGGTCGCGTAGACCAGCGTGCCGCCGCGGACGGGGCCCCGGTCGACGACGTCGGCGGACGCGGCGCCCGAGCAGCCGGCGAGCAGCGCGACGAGCGCGGCGGCGGCCGTGGCGACCACGGGGAGGCGTCGGGAGGGAGGTCGGAACATGGGCGAACCTTTCGTCGAGGCCCGAACCTACGGACGCCTCGACCCCCCGACCAGTCGCGTGACGCCACGCGACACCCGTCGTCTCAAACCGTCACACGCGGCCCCAGGACTTGCGCCCACCCCTTGAGCGCGTCGAGTCGTGGACGTACGGTGGAGGGGGCGACGAGGGCGAGGGGGCTCCATGGACGACGAGAAACCACAGGACCGAGGCCGGCTGAGGCTGCACCGGCCGACGTTCCGGGGGTCGGCGGTCGGGTGGGGCATCTCGGCCGTGGTGTGGCTGTCCTGCTTCGTGGGCTCGGGTCTCGGCATGATGCGCGAAGGGTCTCCCGGTGTGCTCGGCGTCCTCTTCCTCGTCGCCCTCGGGCTGGCGAGTGCGGTGTGCGTGACGGGCACGGTGTCGACCATCCGGCATCCCCGTCCGGGGCCCCCGGCCCGGGACGCTCCCTAGGCTCCGCTGTCGTCGACGGCTCCCGCCCATCCGGACCTGGTTGAGTTCGCCCAGACGACCGACGCGACGAAGGGGCAGGCAGCACATGGGCATCTCGGAGAAGGACTACGACGTGGCCGTGATCGGTGCCGGTCCGGCGGGCACCGCGGCAGCCCTGCGGGCGGCCGAGCTCGGGGCTCGTGTCGTCGTCCTGGAGGCGGGACGCGTCGGCGGCACCTGCGTCAACACCGGGTGCGTGCCCACGCGGGTGCTGGCCAAGACGGCCCGACTGATCCGCGAGACCCGACATGCGGACGTCTACGGGGTCGACGTCACTCCCCCGACGATCGACTGGGCGTCGACCGTCGCGCGCGTCCGGGAGCGCGTCGACAAGGTGCGCTCGATCAAGCGGGAGGCCGACCGGTTCGAGGCCGCGGGCGTCGAGCTGGTCCACGAGGGCCGGGCCCGGTTCGTCGACGACTCGACCCTCGTCCTCGACAGCGGTCGGACGATCTCGGCCTCGTCGATCCTGATCTGCGTCGGTGGCCACTCGCGCCGGCTGCCGATCCCGGGCGGCGAGCTGGCCACCGTGCCCGAACACGTCCTGGACCTGCCGGCCCTCCCCCGGCGGGTGGCCGTGATCGGTGCGGGCAACACGGGCGCGCAGCTCGTCACCGTGTTCGACGCGTTCGGCAGCGCCGTCACGCTCCTCGACCTCGCGCCGCGGGTCCTGATGGCGTCGGATGCGTCCATCTCGGAGGCGGTCTCCGCCGCGTTCGTCGAGCAGGGCATCGACGTGCGGACCGGGATCGACGGCGTCGAGAGCCTCGCCCGGGCCGACGACGGGTCGATCACCCTGACCTGGCGGCAGGCCGACGCGACGTCCTCGGCCGACTTCGACGTCGTGGGCATGGCCACGGGGTGGCCGGCGGACGTGGAGGACCTCGGTCTCGAGGAGGCCGGGATAGAGGTGGAGCGCTCGTCGATCCCCGTCGACCGGTACTTCCGGACCGTCGTGCCGCACGTGTTCGCCGTGGGCGACGCCAACGGCCGCGACATGCTCGTCCAGGCCGCCCGGTTCGAGGGCGAGGCCGCCGCCGAGAACGCCGTCCTCGGCGCCAACCGCCGCACGCCGCACCACCTCCTGCCGGCCGGTGGGTTCACCGACCCGGACTACGCCGGCGTCGGCCTCACCGAGGAGCAGGCTCGCGGGGCGGACGAGTCGTGCGTGGTCGTCACGATCCCGTACTCGACCGTCGACCGGGCCGTGATCGACGACCGCGAGACGGGGTTCCTCAAGCTGATCGCCGACCGTCGGCGCGAACTCGTGCTCGGCGCCCACGCCGTCGGCGAGAACGCCGTCGAGGTGGTCCAGGCGGTCACCACCGCCATGGCCGGCGGTGTCGACGTCGCCACCCTGGCCGAGGTGCGCTTCGCCTACCCCACCTACAGCGCCGTGATCGGCATGGCGGCCCCGGCCGGGCTGGCGGAGCGCCCCGCGCGCTAGGCGCCGGGCGGCGGCGGGCACCGTGGCACGATGGACGTCCCGCCCCGACCGAAAGCCACGATGCGCCTCCTCCTCATCCGCCACGGCGAGACCGCCGACACCCTCGCCCGTACCCTCGGCTCGCGACCCCCCGGCCCGCCGCCCTCTCCGCCCGCCCGCGAACAGGCCGCCGCCCCCGCGCCGGCCCTGGCCCACGAACCGATCGTCGCCGTGCACTCGTCGCGCCTGCGCCGGGCCGGCGAGACCGCCGTGATCGGGGCCGACAGCCTCGATCTGCCTCACCGGGAGGTCGACGGTGCCCACGAGATCGACGCCGGCGACCTGGAAGGGCTGCCCTACGCCGAGGCCCTGCCCCGGTACGCGGGCACCATGCAGCAGTGGTGGACCGATCCGGAGGCCCGCATCCCCGGGGGCGAGAGCGGCACCGAGTTCACGGCCCGGTTCCACGCGGCGGTCGATCGGGTCGTCGCGTCGACACCGGCCGACGCGCCCGCGGTCCTCGTCTCGCACGAAGCCGCCATCTGCGTCTGGGCGGCCGACACCGCCCGCAACCGCGACGCCGAGTTCAGCCGCGCGCACGGGCTGCGCAACACCGGCTCGGTCTTCCTCGAGGGCTCGACCGAGGGCGGCTGGACCGCCGTGTCGTGGGACGGCGAACCCCTGGCGCACTGAGCCGCGCGTCCGACGACCAGGCCGCAGCGCGCCTCCTAGGGGCCGCCGAGCCAGTGGTCGATGCGGTGGTGGTCCGGGCGGAAGCCGTTCTGGACGCCCCACAGCACGGCCTGCGTCCGGCTCGTCGCGCCGATCCGTCGGTAGACCGATCGGATGTACGACTTGACCGTGTTCGGGCTGAGGTAGGTCAGCGCCGCGACCTCGGCGTTGCTCTTGCCCTGGGTGATCAGGGCGAGGATCTCGGACTCACGATCGGTGATGCCCTCACGGCGGCCGGGCCAGTCGAGGCCCGGCGCGCTCGGCGCGCGACCCCGCACGTCGCTGACGACCTGCTCGCCACGATGGACCGCCTCGAGCACTTCGACGAGCTCGCGGGCCGCGAGGGTCTTCGACAGGTACCCGTGCACGCCCTGTGCGAGCGCCGCCTCGACGAGCTCGGGATGGAAGTTCCAGGTGTAGACGACCACCTTGCCGGCCGCGGGGTTGGCGACCAGCTCGGCGAGCTCGTGGTGGTCGGACTCGGGCTGGGCGAACGAGTCGTAGAGGACGACGTCGACGCGGTCGGACAACGACGTCGTGGCGTCGATCTCGGCGACCACCACCCGGTCGCGGTACCGGTCGAACATGTGGGCGAGGCCGGCGAGCACGACGTCGTAGTCGTCGACGAGCGCGACGGTGATCGACCGGGTCGGGGCGAGGGGCATGAGGACACCATCCCACCCCGAGGGGTGTGCCGCCACACCTCCAGGGGTGGTCTGCTGAGTCCTGCGACGCCACGGCACCGACGGTGCCGGTCGCTCATCTCTCCCGGAAGGAGAACACCATGATCGGTCTCATCATCAGCTTGCTCGTCGTCGGCCTCATCGCAGGGTTCATCGCCCGTGCGGTCGTCCCGGGTCGCCAGAGCCTCTCCATCGCCATGACGATCCTGCTCGGCATCATCGGCTCGTTCGTCGGCGGGTTCCTCGGCTTCCTCCTGTTCCAGCACGACCCGACGGACGGGTTCTTCCAGCCCGCCGGCATCATCGGCTCGATCATCGGCGCGATCGTCGTCCTGGTGATCTGGGTCGCCGTCTCGGGTCGCCGCGGCGCCGCTCGCCGCTGACCCCCGGTCGTCACCGGGGTGGCTGTCCCGCAGCCGCCCCGGGCCGCGCCGACGCGGTCGCCGGTGCTCCACCGGTCGGCCGACCCCGCCACCCGCACCCGGCCGGTGCTCGCGCGCCGGGCTCAGGTCGTGAGCGAGCGGCGCAGCGTGCGGACGATCTGCGCCCGGGCGGCACGACCCGATCGGGTGGGCAGCAGCGGGTAGGCGTGCACGTCGCCGTCGCCTTCGTGCCACTCGAGCTCGACGCCGGCCGTCGCAGCACGGTCGCGCAGGAGGTGCGCGTCCGGGTTCGGGACGTCGCGCGCCCCCGTGAACCCCGTCACCGGGCCGGGGCCCGCCAGGTCGCCGAACAGGGGGCTGACGACGGGGGCGCGCAGGTCGAGCTCGCCCCGCCAGTGCTCGGCGAGCACGCGTCCGCCGGGAGTGCCCAGCCACGGGTCGGTCGGCTGCACCTCGGGGATGCGGGGGTTGCGCCAGGTGAGGTCGAGTGCCGGGGCGATCAGCACCGTGCAGGCGACGACGACGCCCGCGTCCCGCAGCGACAGGGCGGCCGACAGCACGATCTGGCCGCCGGCCGAGTCCCCCGCGAGGGCGACCGGGCCGGCTGCCGAGGCGACCAGGTCGAGGATGCCGACCCGCGCCTCCTCGGCCGTCCCGTACGGGACCAGGGGGTAGATCGGCAGGACGACCGTCGTGCGGGCCTCGGCGGCGAGCTGCGCGACGAGGTGCCAGTGCTGCGACACGATCTCGCCCACCCAGCCGCCGCCGTGGGCGTAGACGACGGTGCCGCGCGACGCACCGTCCCGCCGCGTGATCGTGTAGACCGGCCAGCCGCCGCGCTGCTCGACGTCGACCCGGACGTCGTCCCGGAGGACGGCAGGCGGGCCGTACGGTGCCGGCCGCAGGGACGCGCGACGGATGCGCCGACGCGCCCCCGCCTCGCTGACGAAGGTGCGGTTCGCCCCGGTCGCCCGGAGGAACACCGGGACCGCCGACCAGGCAGGACGAGCCTGGCGGCGAGGGGCACCCGGACGGTGTCGCGGGAGGCGCGGGAGGGCATCCGAGGGAGGCGCATGGTCACGGCCGCGACGATACCCCGGCTCGAGGGCCCGAGCGCGGCTTCGGTGCAGCTGACCACCGCGCAGGGGCGAAGGACCGATCAACGGTGGGCCCTACCGGGCTCGAACCGATGACATCCACGGTGTAAACGTGGCGCTCTACCAACTGAGCTAAAGGCCCTCGCGCCGGGACGAACCGGGCGAGCGAGTCCAGGTTAGCGGGTGAGCGAGCCGACCCGCGCCTCCTGGGCCGTCGCCCGGGGGCTCAAGCCGTGACGGGGACGAGCAGGTCGAGCGCGGCGCGGTAGTCGGCGAGCGAACGCTCCTGGCCGGGCTCGGTGCCGAAGTGCTCGCGGATGACGCCGTCGACGTCGATCAAGAAGGTGGTGCGGGTCGCGAAGCCCTTGTTCTCGAGGAAGACGCCGTACTCCTTCGAGACCTCGCCGTGCGGCCAGAAGTCCGCCAGCAGGGTGAAGTCGTAGCCCTTCTCCTCGGCGAACGCACGAAGCGTCGCTTTCGAGTCGACGGAGACGACCAGCAGTTCGACGCGGTGGTCCTGGAACATCGCGAGGTTGTCGCGCAACGTGCAGAGCTCTTTGGTGCAGGTGCTGCTGAACGCCAGGGGGAAGAACACCAGGGCCACGGGCTTGACGCCCCGGAAGTCGCTCAACCGCACTCGCTCGCCGAACTGGTTCGGCAGGTCGAAGTCGGGAGCCTGGATGGCGTTCTCCAGAGCCATGGGTGCGTTCCTTTCGCGTCGACCCGGGCGGTCGGCGACTGACACGATCGCCGATCCTACGCCTCACGCGTCGGATTTCAAGCGGAGGCACGGACGGGCGTTCCCAGCGCGTGCCGAGCCTGCGTCGGTCGGGACAACTAGAGTGGTCGGGTCAGGCGGAGTACGTCTCGGAACCCGGGCACGACGGGCCTGACATCTGTTTGTC
Organism: Frigoribacterium sp. RIT-PI-h; assembly: GCF_001297205.1. Taxonomy (NCBI): domain Bacteria; kingdom Bacillati; phylum Actinomycetota; class Actinomycetes; order Micrococcales; family Microbacteriaceae; genus Frigoribacterium; species Frigoribacterium sp. RIT-PI-h. Next base: position 25,052 of record NZ_LHOZ01000075.1, read on the forward strand.
CACTCCACGCGGTGGCCCTCCAAGAGACGGCTGCTCCACACAGATGATTGAGGTCAAGGGTGACGGTTAACGATCAGGACCCGTACACGGTCGACAAGGCCGATCGCGATCCCGAAGAGACCGCCGAGTGGCGCGAGTCGCTCGACGCTCTCGTGAAGGCGCAGGGTCACGAACGTGCCCGCGAGATCATGAAGAGCCTGCTCACCCGGTCGAGCGAGCTGCACCTGGGTGTGCCGATGGTCCCCAAGACGGACTACGTCAACACCATCGCCCCCGAAGACGAGCCCGAGTTCCCCGGTGACGAAGAGCTCGAGCGCCGCTACCGCAAGTGGGTCCGTTGGAACGCGGCGATCACCGTGCACCGCGCGCAGCGTCCCGGCATCTCGGTCGGTGGCCACATCTCGACCTACGCCTCGTCGGCCGCCCTGTACGAGGTCGGCAACAACCACTTCTTCCGCGGTCAGGACCATTCCGGTGGCGGAGACCAGGTGTTCTTCCAGGGCCACGCCTCCCCCGGCATGTACGCCCGCGCCTACCTCGAGGGCCGTCTCGGCACCGACCAGCTCGACGGCTTCCGCCAAGAGAAGTCGCACGCTTCCGGCGGACTCAGCTCGTACCCGCACCCGCGCCTCATGCCCGAGTTCTGGCAGTTCCCGACCGTGTCGATGGGCCTCGGGCCGATCAACGCGATCTACCAGGCGCAGGTCGCGAAGTACCTCACCAACCGCGGCATCAAGGACGCCAGCGACCAGCAGGTCTGGGCGTTCCTCGGCGACGGCGAGATGGACGAGGTCGAGAGCCGCGGTCAGCTCCAGGTGGCGGCCAACGAGGGCCTCGACAACCTCAACTTCATCATCAACTGCAACCTGCAGCGCCTCGACGGCCCGGTGCGCGGCAACGGCAAGATCATCCAAGAGCTCGAGTCGTTCTTCCGCGGCGCGGGCTGGAACGTCATCAAGGTCGTCTGGGGTCGCGAGTGGGACACCCTGCTCGCGAACGACTCGAGCGGCGCGCTGCTCAACCTCATGAACACCACGCCCGACGGCGACTTCCAGACCTACAAGGCCGAGAGCGGCGGTTACGTCCGCGACAACTTCTTCGGCCGCGACCCCCGCGCCCTCGAGCTCGTCGCGGACTACTCCGACGACGACATCTGGAACCTCAAACGCGGTGGCCACGACTACCGCAAGGTCTACGCCGCGTTCAAGGCCGCGACCGAGCACAAGGGCCAGCCGACGGTCATCCTCGCCAAGACGGTCAAGGGCTACGGCCTCGGGAAGTCCTTCGAGGGCCGCAACGCGACCCACCAGATGAAGAAGCTCACGCTCGACAACCTCAAGCAGTTCCGCGACGAGCTCCGCATCCCGATCAGCGACGCCCAGCTCGACGAGAACCCCTACCTGCCGCCGTACTACCACCCCGGTCAGGACGACGACGCGATCCAGTACATGCAAGAGCGTCGTCGTGCGCTCGGCGGCTACGTGCCCGAACGCCGCAGCAAGTACACGCAGATCGCCGTTCCCGAGGCGAAGACGTACGACGTCGTCAAGAAAGGCTCGGGCAAGCAGGAGGTCGCCACCACGATGGCGTTCGCCCGCCTGCTGAAAGACCTGTTGCGCTCGCCCGACTTCGGCCACCGCATCGTGCCGATCATCCCCGACGAGGCCCGCACCTTCGGCATGGACGCCTACTTCCCGACGTCCAAGATCTACAACCCGAACGGCCAGCACTACACGTCGGTCGACCGCGAACTGCTGCTCGCCTACAAAGAGAGCCCGCAGGGCCAGATCATCCACGTCGGCATCAACGAGGCCGGTGCGTTCGCGGCCTTCACCGCCGTCGGAACCTCGTACTCCACGCAGGGCGAACCGCTCATCCCGGTCTACGTCTTCTACTCGATGTTCGGGTTCCAGCGCACCGGCGACGCCATGTGGGCCGCCGGCGACCAGATGGCCCGCGGGTTCATCATCGGCGCCACCGCCGGTCGCACGACACTGACCGGCGAAGGCCTGCAGCACGCCGACGGCCACTCGCCGCTGCTCGCCTCGACGAACCCCGCGGTCGTCTCGTTCGACCCCGCGTTCGGGTACGAGCTCGGCCACATCGTCAAGTCGGGCATGGACCGCATGTACGGCACCGACGAGCACGGCAACGCGTCGCACTCCGACCCGAACGTCATGTACTACATCACCGTCTACAACGAGCCGATGGCCCAGCCCGTCGAGCCGGAGGGACTCGACGTCGACGGTGTGGTGCGCGGCATCTACAAGCTCAAGGACGCCGAGAACCTGGGCCCCCGCGCCCAGCTGCTCGCGTCCGGCGTCGGTGTGCCGTGGGCGCTCGAGGCCCAGCAGCTGCTCGCCGACGACTGGAACGTGGCGGCAGACGTCTGGAGCGTCACCAGCTGGACCGAACTGCGGCGCGACGGCCTGGCCGCGGAAGAGCACAACTTCTTGCACCCGAACGACGAGCCCAAGACGCCGTACGTGACCGAGAAGTTGCAGGGTGCCGAGGGTCCGTTCATCGCCACGAGCGACTTCATGGCGGCCGTGCCCGACCAGATCCGCGAGTACGTGCCCGGCGCCTACCTGACGCTCGGTGCCGACGGCTTCGGCCTCAGCGACCCCCGCGCGGCTGCCCGCCGCTTCTTCAAGATCGACGGCCCGTCGGCCGTCGCCCGCACCCTGCAGGCCCTGGCCCGCCGGGGCGAGGTCGACCCGGGCGTCGTCCAGCAGGCGATCGACCGGTACCAGCTACACGACGTCCCGGCCGGCACCAGCGGCACCGCCGGCGGGGAGGCCTGACGACCCCGTGAGCGCCGAGCGGGTGCCCACGTCGCCCCTGCAGCCGTCCGCGGCCACGAAAGAGCGCACGCTCGCGTGGCTGCGGACGGTGTCGGGCGAGTTGTCCACCGCGACCATCAAGCGCCTCGAAGAGACGCTGCCGTGGTACGGGGACATGCCCCCGGGGCGCCGTTCAGCGGTCGGGCTCGTCGCCCAGGCCGGCATCACCTCGTTCATCAGCTGGTTCGCAGACCCCCGGGCCACCCCGTGGATCGCGGCGGACGTGTTCGGTTCGGCCCCGCGTGAACTGCTGCGCTCCGTCAGCCTGACCCAGACGCTGCAGCTCATCCGCATCACCGTCGAGGTCGTCGAAGAACGCGTCAAGGACGGGGACGATTCGCTCCGCGAGGCGATCCTGCTCTACTCGCGCGAGATCGCCTTCGCCTCAGCCGACGTCTACGCCCGGGCCGCCGAGGCCCGCGGTCTCTGGGACGCCCGTCTCGAAGCCCTGGTCGTCGACTCGATCCTCAGCGGCGAGTACGACGACGAACTGCCCAGCCGGATCGCCGCGCTCGGCTGGCACGGTCACGGCGAGGTCGCCGTGCTCGTCGGCACGGCTCCCCGCATGCTCGACGTCGACATGCTGCGACGCACGGCCCGGCACCGAGAAGCCGACGTGCTGATCGGGGTACAGGGCAGTCGACTGGTGCTCGTCATCGGACGGGCCGACCCTCTCGACGAGAGCAGCGCCTCCTCGACCCACCCCAGCTTCACCGAGATCGCGCGCGCGCTCGAACCCGGCTTCGGTGACGGGCACCTCGTGCTCGGCCACGAAGTGCCGAGCCTCGTCGACGCCTCGAAGAGCGCGAAGGCCGCCCTCGCCGGTTTCGCGGTCGCCAGGGCCTGGCGCAACGCACCCCGCCCCGTCCTCGCCGACGACCTGTTGCCCGAGCGTGCCCTCGCCGGCGACCCGGTGGCGCGGTCGACGCTCGTCAACCGCATCTACAAGCCACTCAAGGCGCACTCCTCCGAGCTGTTGACCACCCTGTGGTGCTACCTCGACAACGGACGCTCGCTCGAGGCCACGGCTCGCGAGCTCTTCGTGCACCCGAACACCGTGCGCTACCGCCTCAAGCGCGTCACCGACGTGATCGGGTGGGACGCCACGGGTGCTCGCGAGGCGCTCATCCTGCAATCCGCACTCGTGCTCGGATCGATAGCCGACCCCGACGGGTCCGGCGTCCGCCGCAAGTGACCGTCGATCGCCCCGAGGGCCCGTCTGTGCGCTTCGACAACGTTCATGCGCATCTTTGGTCGAGTTGCTACACCGCAGACCCGCGACTCGTTGGCATGATGGACCAGTGATCGTTGTCGTAGCGCCCGGTCAGGGCTCCCAAACTCCTGGTTTCCTCGAACCCTGGCTGGCCGACCCCGACCAGCGCGACCTGCTGACGTCGCTCTCCGACGCCGCCGACGTCGATCTCGTCACCCACGGCACGACGTCCGGCGCCGACACGATCCGTGACACGGCCGTCGCCCAGCCCCTCATCGTCGCAGCGGGAATCCTGACCGCCCGGGCCCTCTTCCGCCTCGTGGATCGGTCCGCGGTCGCCGGTGTCGCGGGCCACTCGGTCGGCGAGTTCACCGCTGCGGCCGTCAGCGGCGTCCTGACCGACGTCGACGCCGTCACGCTCGTCGCGGAGCGTGGCCGAGCCATGGCCGACGCCGCCGCCCTCGTCGAGACGGGCATGAGCGCCGTGCTCGGCGGCGACGAAGCCGAGTTGCTCGCCCGACTCGACGCCCTCGGTCTTTTCCCCGCCAACTACAACGGCGGCGGCCAGATCGTCGTCGCCGGCGAGACCGCAGCCCTCGCCGAGCTGGCGGCCGACCCGCCGGCCAAGAGCCGCGTCGTGCCCCTGCAGGTCGCCGGTGCCTTCCACACGCGGTACATGCAGCCGGCCGTCGAGCGCCTCGCGTCGGCTGCGGCCACCGTCACGGCCACCGACCCCACGCTGTCGCTCTGGACCAACCACGACGGCAGCACGGTCGACTCGGGCTCCCGTTTCGTCGAGCTGCTCGTCGGTCAGGTCTCGTCACCCGTCCGATGGGATGCGACCATGCGGTCGTTCGCCGACGCCGGCGTCACGGGAATCATCGAACTCGCCCCGGCCGGAGCCCTCACCGGCCTCGCCAAGCGTGCGCTGAGGGGTGTCCCCTCGGTCGCCGTCAAGACACCCGACGACCTCCAGGCCGCCGTCGACCTCATCGAGGGAGCAGCATGACCACCCCCCAGCTCAACCAGACCACCGGCGCGCAGTTCACCCGCATCTACGCGCTCGGCGCCGCCCGCGGCGAGAACGTCGTGCCGAACGCCGACATCATCGAACCCATCAACTCGAGCGACGAGTGGATCCAGCAGCGCACCGGAGTGATCACCCGTCGCCGCGCGGGCAAGGACGTCAAGGTCGTCGACCTCGCCGAGGCCGCCGCCACCGAGGCCATCGCCAAGTCCGGCATCCGCCCCGACCAGATCGGTGCCGTCCTCGTGTCGACCATCGGGGCGGGCGTCGTGACGCCCTCGGTCGCCTCGCTGCTCGCCGAGCGCGTGGGCGCGAACCCCGCCGCCGCCTACGACATCTCGGCCGCCTGCGCAGGGTTCACCTACGGCGTCGCGCAGGCCGACTCGTTCGTCAAGTCGGGCCTCGCCGAATACGTCCTGGTCGTCGGCGCCGAGAAGCTCAGCGACGTCATCGACCCGACCGACCGCACGATCTCGTTCCTCCTCGCGGACGGGGCGGGCGCAGCGATCGTCGGTCCGTCCGACAGCGCCGGCATCGGCCCGACGGTCTGGGGCTCGGACGGCTCCAAGTGGGACGCCATCGGCATGACCAACACCATGACCGAGTACCGCGAGGGCGCGGGCGAGATCCCCTGGCCCACCCTGCGCCAAGAGGGTCAGACGGTCTTCCGGTGGGCCGTCTGGGAGATGGCGAAGGTCGCGAAAGAGGCGCTCGACCGCGCGGGCGTCTCCGCCGACCAGCTCTCGGCCTTCGTGCCGCACCAGGCCAACATGCGCATCATCGACGAGTTCGCCAAGCAGCTCGGCCTGCCCGAGTCCGTCGTGATCGGTCGCGACATCGCGACCACCGGCAACACCTCGGCCGCGAGCATCCCGCTCGCGACCCACCGACTGCTCGACGAGCACCCCGAACTCAGCGGCGGCCTCGCCCTGCAGATCGGTTTCGGTGCCGGACTCGTGTTCGGCGCCCAGGTGGTCGTGCTGCCCTAGCGCGCCGCTGCCCGCCCGACCGCGGGGCGCTGTATAGGCTTTACCCCGGTCACAACGACACCCCCTCAAGGAGACAACACCATGGCACTGTCCACCGAAGAAGTCCTCGCCGGCCTCGCCGAGCTCGTCAACGACGAGACCGGGATCGCCACCGACACCGTCGAGATGGACAAGTCGTTCACCGACGACCTCGACATCGACTCGATCTCCATGATGACCATCGTCGTCAACGCCGAAGAGAAGTTCGACGTCAAGATCCCCGACGAAGAGGTCAAGAACCTCAAGACCGTCGGCGACGCCGTCACGTACATCCACAAGGCGCAGAACTAAGACGTCGGCTGCCCGGTCGCCCCGCGGGCGACCGGGCCCCGCCGCTGTGCCCTCGACGCCGTCGACCCCACGCCACCAGCCTCGGCTGCAGCCCGGGTCACGGCGTCGTTCCACATCGGCACAGCCCACCGACCGGCCCTCCCAGAAGGAACGTCAATGACCAAGAAGATCGTCGTCACCGGACTCGGCGCCACGAGCCCGCTCGGTGGCACCGCCACCGAGAGCTGGCAGAACCTGCTCGCCGGCCAGTCGGGCATCACCACGCTCGAGCAGGACTGGGTCGCCAAGTACGAGCTGCCCGTCACCTTCGCCGGCCAGGCACGCACCCCCTCGGCCGACGTGCTCGACCGTCGAGAGATCAAGCGCCTCGACCCGTCGAGCCAGTTCGCGCTCACCGCCGCCCGCGAGGCCTGGGCCGACGCCGGCTCGCCCGAGGTCGTCCCCGAGCGCTTCATCGTCGACTGGGCCACCGGCATCGGCGGCGTCTGGACGCTGCTCGACGGGTGGGACACCCTGCGCGAGAAGGGCCCGCGACGCGTCCTGCCGATGACCGCCCCCATGCTCAGGCCGACCGGCCCCGCCGCCGCCATCTCGATGAGCCTGGGCGCACGCGCCGGAGCCCGCACGGTCGTCTCGGCCTGCGCCTCCAGCACCGAGTCGATCGCCATGGCCTACGAGCACCTGCAGTCCGGCCTCGCCGACATCGCCGTCGCCGGCGGTTCCGAGGCGGCCATCCACCCGATGCCCCTGGCCTCGTTCGCCGCCATGCAGGCCCTCTCGAAGCGCAACGACGACCCCGCCACGGCGGCGCGTCCCTACGACGTCACGCGCGACGGCTTCGTCCTCGCAGAGGGCGGCGCCGCGCTCGTCCTCGAGACGGAAGAGCACGCCCTCGCCCGTGGGGCCCGCATCTACGCCGAACTCATCGGCGGAGCGGTCACCAGCGCCTCGTACCACATCACCGCTCCCGACCCCGAGGGCACCGGGGCGGCCCGGGCCGTCATCGCGACGCTCGAGAACGCCGGGGTCGACCGTGATCAGGTCGTCCACGTCAACGCCCACGCGACGAGCACCCCGGTCGGCGACATCGCCGAGTACCACGCCATCAAGCGCGTGTTCGGTGACCACACCTCGAAGTTGATCGTCTCGGCGACCAAGGCGGCCACGGGTCACCTGCTCGGCGGCGCGGGCGGCATCGAGGCGCTGTTCACGGTCAAGGCGCTGCACGAGCGCGTCGCCCCGCAGACGATCAACGTCACCCAGATGGACGACGAGATCGACATGGACGTCGTCGTCGGCGAACCCCGCCCCCTGCCCCAGGGCGAGATCGTCGCGATCAGCAACTCGTTCGGCTTCGGCGGCCACAACGCCGTCGTCGGGTTCCGCTCGGTCTGACCGAGGCGGGCAGCGCAGGAGGCGCGGGTGGCGTGATCACGCCACCCGCGCCTCCAGCGTCGTCACCTGGGTGGCCCGACGCTCACGGAGCCCGAGCCGCGGCGGGTCAGCCGACCTTGTGCAGCCAGACGACCGGGTTGCCCTCGCCGCTGTAGCGGAACGGCTCGAGTTCGTCGTCCCAGGCCTGGCCGAGGGCGAGACGCAGCTCGCGGTGCAGCTCGAGGGTGTTCGACCCCGCGATCTCCATGGCGTAGCGGATGCGGTCCTCCGGGATGACCGTGTTGCCGGCGGTGTCGGTCTGCGCGAAGAAGACGCCGAGGTCGGGCGAGTGCATCCAGCGGCCACCGTCGTGGGACTCACCCGGGTCTTCGGTCACCTCGTAGCGCAGGTGCTCCCACCCACGCAGGGCGGAGGCGATGCGGGCGCCAGAACCCTCGTCGCCCTGCCACGAGAACTCGGTGCGGCGGGCACCGGGCAGCACGGGCTGGTCGACCCAGGCGAAGTTCACGCCGTGCCCGAGGGCACGACCGACGGCCCACTCGACGTGTGGGCACAGTGCACGAGGGGACGAGTGCACGTAGAGCACTCCCCGAGCGGTTGCAGCAGCCACGATTCCTCCATCTGGTTCAGGTGCGACTTCCCCATCGACCTGTCAGACGTGATTCGTGTGCGTTCTTCGATTGTGCGGACCGGGGCCCGGTGGAGCGCGGGACGGAGCCCGTTCTGTGAATTATGACCGACCCGCCTGAGAAATCACAACTGTGTAACACCTGCGAATGAGAACACGGGCTCGGATGTCCCGCTCGGTCACTTCGCCTGCGAGTAGTCGTCCACGACGGCGACCGTCACCGGGAAGGTGACCGGGGCGTCGCCGAAGAGGAGTCGACCGGCCTCGACCGCGCTCTCGGCGACCAGAGCGGCGACCTCGTCAGCCGAGGCGGCGGGCGCGTGCACGACCACCTCGTCGTGCAGGAAGAACACGAAGTGGGGAGCCGCGACGCCGGTCCCCCACCTCTCGTGCAGGCGCCGGCGCAGGGCACCCATCCAACAGAGAGCCCATTCGGCGGCGGTTCCCTGGACGACGAAGTTGCGCGTGAACCGACCCCATGAACGCGCGTCGCGATCGGCCGGCCGTACGCCCATCTCAGGCGGCAAGGCGCCGGCCCCGGCGCCACCGACGGCGTCGGGGTCGTCGGACGGCCGGGGTGAGCTGCGCCCGAGGAGCGTGTCGACGACTCCCCCGGCCTCGCCCGTGCGGGCCGCCGTCTCGACGAGTGCCATCGCGTCGGGGAACCGTCGGGCCAGGCGCGGCACGAGCCTGCCGCTCTCGCCCTGGGTCGCGCCGTACATCGCGCCGAGCATGGCGACCTTGGCCTCGGCCCGGGTCGCGACGGCTCCGCTGGCCACGATGCCCTCGTAGAGGTCGCCTGACCCGGCTCTCGCCATCGAGCGGTCGCCGGACAGGCCGGTCAGGATGCGCGGCTCGAGTTGCGAGGCGTCGGCGACCACGAGCTTCCAGCCCGGGTCGGCCACGACGGCGCCGCGGACCGCCCTGGGGAGCTGCAGCGCGCCTCCTCCGCTCGTGGCCCAGCGACCGGTCACGACGCCGCCCGGCACGTAGTCGGGGCGGAAGCGCCCGCCGTGGACCCAGGCGTCGAGCCAGGCCCAGCCGTTGGCCACGAGCAGCCGCTGCATCTTCTTGTAGCGCAGCAGGGGCTCGATCGCGGGGTGCTCGTGCCGTTGGAGTTCCCACTGACGCGTCGACTGCACGAGCACACCGGCACGGTTCAGGGCTCGGATCAGCTCGGCGGGCGAATCGGGGTTGAGGTCGGGGGCGTCGAGGGCCTGCCGCACCTCGTCCAAGGCTTCGCGCATGCGGGCCGGGCGCCCACCCGGGGAGGGCCTCGGCCCGAGCGCGGCCGTCAACAACTCGTCGTGCACCCGGGGCGACCACGGGATGCCCCGGTGTCGCATCTCGACCGCGATCAACGCGCCGGTGGACTCGGCGGCGACCAGCAGTTCGAGTCGGCCCCGGGTCGGCGACGCCTCGACCGCCTCGCGCTGGGCCAGGAACTCGCCGGCCGGGTCGGGCAGCGAGTCGGGCACGACCTCGAACAGGCCGTCCGACTCGCCGGGCACCGCCTGGGCGACGTCCCACGGGCCCGGGGAGGCGCCTCCGACCGGGAAGCCGGGAGCCGCCGTCGACCGTCGCAGGATCGCGTGCACGAGCCGGAGGTCGACGCAGCGCGCCACCGTGACCCCGGCGTCGAGGAGGCGCGGGTACCACCGCGGCGTGTCGTCCCAGACCCAGCGCGGCGAGGCCTTGCGCTCGAGGCCGGCGACGCGCGTCGGCAGGTCGGACGCGGAGACCGTCTCGACGCCCACCACCTCGAGACGGCCCGACGGGCCACGCTCGTATCGCGTCAGCTCGACGTCGCCGTCCGATAGGCGACGCAGCAGGAAGAACACCGCCTGATCATCCCACCCCGCACCGACACCGTCGGCCCGTGCCTAGTGCAGCGGGTGCCCGGCCGGGTCGAGGACGTTCTTCTCGCCCGCCTCGATCGGCGACGCGAACCGGTTCTGGGCCGGCGGGATCGGGCAGTTGAAGGCGTACGAGAAGGCGCAGGGCGGCAGGACGGCCCGGTTGAAGTCGAGCGTGATGGTGCCGTCGCCGTTCGGCGTCGGGAACAGGAACCGCCCGACCGAGTAGGTGCTGTCACCGTTGGTCGCGTCGCCGAAGACGAGCTGCAACCGGTCGCCGTCACCCGACGGGAAGGCGGCGAGCTCGTGGTCGACCCCGTCGCGCGTGAACCGGATGAGACCGGGCAACGGCTTGGGGCGGCTGAGGTCGAGGTCCTTCTGGTGGCGGATGTCGACCTGGGCGTCCGGTGCGGTCGGCACGAAGTCGGCGGTGACGACCCAGTCCGGGTCGAACGGGAAGGCGTCGATCGACCCGAACCCCGTGACGGCGTCCGACGCGGAGTCCCAGACGCGCAGGGCGTAGCCGGTGTGGTCGTCGTTCGCGATCACCGTGCCGGTGGTGGTCTCCGAGAACCGGAGGCTGCTCGGGACCAGGGAGTCGTCACCCGCCACGATCACGGTGCCGTCCACCAGGTCGCCGTCGACGCGGATGCCGTCCGCGGCGGACGCCGTGAGCGCCAGCCCGGACACGCCCTGCGGGGTCGGCGCCCAGCGGCCGGGCACGCCCCAGACAGTCTGCTCGAGGTCGACCCACTGCGTACCGGTCAGGGCGAGCGGGCCCTGAGGCGACACGGCGCGGGCGCGGCGCAGGGTGTGGAAGCGGTCGAGCTCGGCCTGTGCGGCGGCGTCCCCTGCCGTGCGGGTGCCTGTGGCGCTGTCGGTGCTGTCGGTCATCGGTCCTCCTGGGGTCTGACGATGGGCAACGCCGGGGAGGCGCGGTTCATGCCCCGACGGGCGGGACGTGGTCGAGACCGGCACCGCGCCTCCTCGTCCGGCGTGTCAGGGCTGCGGGTCGTCGCCGCCCACGGCGAGGCGACGCAGCTGCTCGTCGAAGGGGACGACCGCGGCGAACGGGTCGTCGAGAGCACCCTCGTGCCGGGCGACGAGCTCGGCGAAGTCCCCCGCGGCGCGCGTCACGCGCTCGGGCAGCGTGGTCGACGTGCCGTCGCCCTCTCCCCAGTCTTCGGACGCCGCGAACACCGAGGTGGGCACGACGACGGCCTGGAGGTAGGCGAACAGGGGTCGCACCGCGTACTCGAGGGCGAGCGAGTGGCGGGCCGTGCCACCCGTCGCCCCGATCAGCACCGGGGTGCCGGTCAGGGCCTTGTGGTCCATCACGTCGACGAACGACTTGAACAGGCCGCTGTACGACGACGAGAAGACGGGCGTGACCGCGATCACGCCGTCGGCGCTCGTCACCTTCTCGAGCGCCTCGGCGAGGGCAGGAGGCGCGAAACCGGTGAGCATCGCGTCCGTCACCTCGTGGGCGAGGTCACGCAGCTCGACGACCTCGACCTCGACGAACGAGCCGCGGCCGACGAGGTCACGCGTGGTGGCCTCGACCAAGCGGTCGGCCAACAGACGGGTGGACGAGGGCTGGCTCAACCCCGCGGACAGGGCGACGATCTTCTTGGTGCTCATGGCGCGCCTCCTGCGTGTCTCAGCGGGCGGACGACGCGATGAGCGCGTCGTGCGCGGTGGGTGCGGCCGTGGACTCGGACGCACGGGTCGCCGCCTCGACGAGCGAGGCGTGCGTGGGGGCGTCGGGCACGTCGGCCGGACGGTTCGCGGCGAACTCGCGACGCAGGACGGGCACGACCTCGCTGCCGAGGATGTCGAGCTGCTCGAGGACGGTCTTCAGGGGCAGGCCGGCGTGGTCCATCAGGAAGAGCTGGCGCTGGTAGTCGCCGACGTAGTCGCGGAACCCGAGCGTGCGGTCGATGACCTCCTGGGGGCTGCCGACGGTGAGCGGGGTCTGGCTCGTGAAGTCCTCCATCGACGGGCCGTGGCCGTAGACCGGGGCGTTGTCGAAGTAGGGGCGGAAGGTGCGCTTCGCGTCCTGCGAGTTCTTCGCCAGGAAGACCTGACCGCCGAGACCGACGATCGCCTGGTCGGCACGCCCGTGCCCGTGGTGCTCGAAGCGGCTGCGGTAGAGCTCGACCATCTGCTTCGTGTGCGAGGCGGGCCAGAAGATGTGGTTGGCGAAGAAGCCGTCGCCGTAGTACGCGGCCTGCTCGGCGATCTCGGGGCTGCGGATGGAGCCGTGCCAGACGAAGGGCGCGACGCCGTCGAGCGGACGCGGGGTCGCCGTGAAGCCCTGGAGCGGGGTGCGGAAGTGGCCCTTCCAGTCGACGACGTCCTCGCGCCAGAGGCGGTGCAGCAGGGCGTAGTTCTCGATCGCGAGGTTGATGCCCTGGCGGATGTCCTTGCCGAACCAGGGGTAGACCGGGCCCGTGTTGCCGCGGCCGAGCGTGAGGTCGACACGACCGCCGGCGAGGTGCTGCAGCAGCGCGAAGTCCTCGGCGATCTTGACCGGGTCGTTCGTGGTGATGAGGGTCGTGGCCGTGCTGAGCACGATGCGCTCGGTCTGCGCGGCGATGTAGGCGAGGAGGGTCGTCGGGCTCGAGTTCACGAAGGGCGGGTTGTGGTGCTCGCCCGCCGCGTAGACGTCGAGGCCGACCTCTTCCGCCTTCTTCGCGATGGTGACCATCGCCTTGAGGCGCTCGCCCTCGGTCGGGGTGACGCCGGTGGTGGGGTCGGTCGTGATGTCGCCGACGCTGAAGATTCCGAACTGCATTGCTCCACCTTAGAACATCTGCATGCGTTTGCATGCACTTCGGTGAACCGGAGCGTGGGGCGTGGCATTCCCGGACGTGCGACTGCCGTCGGGAACGTGCCGCGGAGGACGCCGGCCCCGGCCTCGGCCCCGCCCCCGGCCCCGACCTCGACCTCGGTGTGCGGCGTTCGCCGTGTCGGCAACTCCGGACTGGTGCTGCACCGCCGAAGCCAAGGCCCGAAAACACGGGCCCCGCGCCGATCGGTGCACCACGAGGCAGGAGTTACCGGCTCGTGTCGGCAACTCCGGACCGGTGCTGCAGGAGGCAGGAGTTGCCGACCACGCGACGGGATCTGAAGCGGGAGGGGCCGGAAGGGCTGGGGC
>NZ_LHOZ01000023.1:0-35789 GCF_001297205.1 Frigoribacterium sp. RIT-PI-h
GGGCGGGGCCTCCAGGGTAGGCCCGGCCACCGTCGGTGGTGCGGCGTACCCTCGACGCCACGAACCCGTGGAGCACGGACGAGCAGAGCACGGACGAGCAGGGACGACGGTCGGACACCGCCGGTCGTCCGACGACGAGCGCAGGAGGCGCGGCGCATGGACCGAGAACCCGAACGACGACCGCAGGGTCGCGACCACCGCGTCGACGCGGCCCGTTACCGGGTCGACGGCGACGTGCCGAGCGACGACGCGCCCCGCGACACCCGCACGGCGGCCGAGATGCGGGCCTGGGCCCGCACCGCCATCGACCTGGCGATCGCCCGCGGCGAGTTCGACGACCTGCCGCTCGCCGGCAAGCCGCTGCCCGGCCTGTCCGCGGGCACGGTCGACCCCGCCTGGTGGTTGCGCGGCCTGATCGAGCGCGAGGGGCTCACCGGGCTCGCGCCTCCGGCCCTGTCGTTGCGGGCCGCGAGCACCGGCCCGCACGCCGCGCTCGCCCGGTTGCACTCCGAGGCTGCCGTACGGTCGCACCTCGACGACTTCAACGCGCGCATCGTCGAGGCCCGGCGCCAGCTGTCCGGGGGCCCGCCGGTCGTGACGCCCACGCGGGACGTCGACGGCGAGGTGCTGCTCTGGCACGAGCGGCGTCAGGCGCGTCGGGCCGCCGAGGCCGCCGCCGTGCCGCCCCCGCCCCCGGGCTGGCGCGAGCGGCGGGCGCTGCGGCGCGAACTCAAGCGGCGTCGCGGAGTGCCTGGCCCCTCGTCCGGGTCGGGTGACCCGGACTCCCCCGACGAGCGATCACCCGAATGATCTCGTGATCGATTCGTGACCTTTTTCCGACGACAACTACACCTCGAGGATGATGCGCGCTAGGGTCGAGTGTTCGCACCACCCCCAGCCGAGAGGACCGCACGCGTGACGAAGCCCGCCTCCCCGACCTCTCCGGATCAGGGTGGCGCGACAGCTGGTCACATCGAAAGTGCTGGTCACGACCGCGCTGGTCAGAACCCCGCTGGTCACGACGGGGCTCGTCCGCTAGGTGAGCGTTCGGCCCGCCTGGCCCTCGAGCGTCGCGAACGCCGCGCCCGTCGCGACGTGCTCCCGACCCCGCGCCGCGGGCCCTCCGTCGGTGCGCCGCCCTCGCCGGTGCCGCCGAGGCCGCGGCCGCCCCGCGCGTCCGGCCCCGCCGCGCCGACGCTCCGGTCCAGACCGGCCCGCTGCTCGGCCTCGAGGAGTCCGCCGCGACCGAGGCCGCTCGTCCTGATGTCACCGCCCCCGCCTCCTCGGCTGCCGCTCGCCCTGCGTCTGCCCGCCCCTCGCGTCGCGCTCGCCGTGCCGCGGTCGTGGCCGCTCGTCCCGCGTCGCCGACCCGTGGTGCCGCCGGACGTGCCGGTGCCGCCGGTCGTGCTGGTGCGGCGCGCAGCGTCGGCACCGCCGTGAAGAAGCTCTCCATCGTCACCGCCATCGTCGGTTTCGCCGCCAGTGGTGTGCTGCCCCTGCTCGCGACCACCGGCGACGAGGCCCAGGCCGTCGCCGCGGGTGCGTCGGCGCGATCGTCGCTCGGTTCGCAGACGCTGTCGGTCGACACGGCGTCGCTGACCGACGAGTCCGACGAGACCGCCCGCGACGCCTACTCGGCCACGTCGATGATCGACGTCGTGACGCAGAACCTGCAGAACCGCAGGGCCGCGGCGAACACGACCTACGAGGGGCCGACCACGGCCGACTACCTCGCGAACCCGCTCTACCCCGAACTCGACCGCGACCAGGTGCTCGCCGTGGCGCTGCAGTACATCGGCACGCCGTACGTGCACGGCGGCGAAGACCCCTCGAAGTTCGACTGCTCGGGCCTGATCACCTTCGTCTACGCGCAGTTCGGCATCAAGCTGACCCACTACGTGCCGACGCAGAACACCGAGGGGCGCACGATCACCGAGTCCGAGGCGGTGCCCGGCGACCTCGTCGTGTTCGACAACCTGGCCCACGACGGCATCTACGCCGGCAACGGCATGATCCTCGACGCCCCGAAGCCCGGCGGCTTCGTGGACGTCCGCCCGATCTGGAACCAGGCGCACCACTTCGTCCGCATCGACGGCTGAGCCGGGCCCCCGGGGTTCGACCGTGTCGGGACGCCGCGCGCCCTGAGCTGACGACCCGCCCCTCCGTGGTGTCGTCGTCGGATGGTGACCTGCACTCCGTGGTGTGGTCATCCTGTGATGGTGATCCGCGCCTCCGGGTGTCGTCCTGGGGTGGCGACCCGCGCCTCCGGTGCTCGGTGGTCCGCCTGAGGTGACGCGTGCCGCCCGGGGCTTCGTCCTGGCGCGACCTGCGCATCGGCGGCTCCACCGTCCGCCCGCTCCGCCCCGGGCCCGTCCTCACCGTGCCGCGTGTGCAATTCGCGACCGGCGAGGCACGATCCCGCGTACCGAACCCGACAACCCGTCGGCGACGCGCCGCTCATGTTCGTCCAGGGCCGTCCGTCCGGCCGCACTTGTCGCGATTTGCACACCGGGAGGGGCGGGGGTCGGGCGGCAGGGCCGGGCGGCAGGACCGGGAGGCGCGGGTCGCGCCTCCGGGACGACGCGCTACCCGAGGCGGCCGGTGAGGCGGCCGTGGAACGCCTCGCTGCGATCGTCCAGCCCGACGAACGTCGCCGTCACGCCGTGCGCCCGGAACTTCTCGTCGACCGAGTCGAGGGCGGCGACGCTCGACGCGTCCCACACCTGGGCGCGGGACAGGTCGACGGTGACCGCCTCGGGGTCGTCCCCGTACGAGAAGTGCTCGACGAGGTCGTTGCTGCTGCCGAAGAAGAGGGGGCCGACGACGTCGTACCGCACCGTCGCGGGGGCCGGGGACCCGGCGACCGCACCCGCGCCTCCTGCGTTCGAGGCGTTCGAGGCGTCCGAGGTGTCGGAGACGTCCGAGGTCTCGTCGAGGGCGCCGCTGCCGGCCACGGCGCCCGGCGTCACGTGCCGCTCGACCGTGATGACGTGGGCCACCCGACGGGCGAACAGCACCATCGCGAGCAGCACGCCGACCGCGACGCCGAGGGCGAGGTTGTTCGTGGCGACGACCACGGCCACCGTGACCACCATGACCAGTGTCTCGGGCACCGGCATGCGCCGCAGGGTCGACGGCTTCAGCGAGTGCCAGTCGACCGTGGTGATCGCGACGATCATCATGACCGCCGCCAGCGCGACCATCGGGATCGCCGACATCACGGCGCTCAGCCCGGTGACGAGGAGCAGCAGGAAGAGCCCGGCCGCGATCGTCGACACCCGGGTGCGGGCCCGTCCGATCTTCACGTTGACGACCGTCTGGCCGATCATGGCGCAGCCGGCGATGCCGCCGTAGAAGCCGGCCGCGATGTTCGCGACGCCGAGTGCCCAGGACTCCTTGCCCTTGTGCGACGGGGTCTCGGTGAGGTCGTCGACGAGCTTGGCGGTCAGCAGGGTCTCCATCAGGCCGACGAAGGCGACGCTGAGGGCGGTGGGCCAGATGATCTGCAGCGTCTCGAGCGTGAACGGGGCGAGCCACGGGGTCAGGCCGGGCAGGCCGCCGCCCATCGGTCCCTCGTCGCCGACGGTGTGCACGTCGAGGCGGGCGGCCACGGCGATGACCGTCACGACGACGATGGCGACCAGCGGCGCCGGTACGGCCTTCGTCACCTTCGGCAACAGCACGACGATCGCGATGGTCAGGGCGAACAGCGGGTACACGACCCACGGCTGGTCGATGATGTGCGGCACCTGCGCCACGAAGATCAGCACGCCGAGCGCGTTGACGAAGCCGATCATGACCGAGCGGGGGATGAACCGCATCAGCCGGGCGAGACCGGCCAGCCCGAACGCGAGCTGCACGAGCCCGGCCAGGACGACCGTCGGCAGCACGTAGTCGGTGCCGTGCTCGCGCACCAGCGGTGCGATCACGAGAGCGACCGACCCCGCGGCGGCGGTGACCATGGCCGGGCGGCCGCCGAGCACCGACATGACGAGCGCCAGCACGATCGACGCGACGAGACTGACCATCGGGTCGACCCCGGCGATCACCGAGAACGAGATGACCTCGGGCACGAGGGCGAGCGTCGTGACGACGCCGGCCAGGGCCTCGCGGGTCAGGAGGCGCGGGTTGCGCAACACCGACAGCACCGTGTCGGCGGGGCGGGCGGGGCGGACCGACCGCGCGGCGGGCTCAGGGCGCGCGCGGTCGGCGTCTGGGGCAGTGGTCACGGAGGACTCCTGGGGGTGTGGGGAAGAATGGGGGAGCCGGCGACACTGCCGTACGATGCAACCCTACCCTTACGTGAGGGTAGAGATGAAACGAGACCTCATGCCCGACGAGACCGCCACGATGCAGATCGGCGAGCTCGCCGACCGCACCGAGATGTCGCTGCGCACGATCCGCCACTACGACGAGGTCGGTCTGCTGACGCCGTCGGGCCGCAGCGAGGGCGGGTTCCGGCTCTACACGCACGACGACTACCTGCGACTCATGGTGATCCGGCGCATGAAGCCGCTGGGGTTCAGCCTCGACGAGATGGCCGAGCTGCTGCGGGTCGTCGACGCGCTCGACCGCGGGGCGGGCGACGCGGCCGGGGCGGGCGACGCCGGGGCTGCGGGTGAGGGCGAGCCGGGCGACGAGGGTGACGGGCACGTCCAGGCGACCCGCGCCTCCTTGGCGGCGTTCGTCGACGAGACCGTCGAGCGGCGGGCGAAGCTCGAGCGTCAGCTCGCGATGGCCGACGAGTTCCTCGAGCTGCTGCGCGCCCGCCTGCGCTAGGCGTCGCGGGTCAGCTGCGGGCCCACTCGGGGCGGCGGTCGACGAGCATCTCGGCGTACGACGGGTACCACTCGCCGGCCGGGGGTCCGTCGTTGCAGGTGCCGTCGCTGATGCCCGGCGTCTTGACCCAGAGCAGGGCGTCGAGGCGGCCGTCGTCGGACACCACGCGGGGGTCCTGGCCGAGGCCGACGTCCTCGGGGTTGCACCAGGTCCCCTTCCAGCCGCGGCCGTTGCGTGACACGTCGATCACGTAGCGGCTGCCGCCCGTCATCGCGGCGACCTCCTCGGCGTAGGGCTGTTCGTCGCCCACGGGGTAGAAGCCCGCGACGTTGGTGAAGAAGCCGCGGGCCTGGTCGACGCCCGCCGCCTCGAGGCGCTCGGCCATCACCTCGGGCTCCACCCAGTGCGAGTTGCCGCCGTCGAGGTAGGCGGGCACGCCGGCCGCCGCGAAGTCGGCGACCGCCTGCTTCAGCAACGGGAGGCGCGTGTCGGCCAGCTGCGGACACCGGCTCAGCATCCCGAGCGAGTCGGGCTCGACGATGACGACGGCCCGGTGGCCGGCGAGGGTGGCTGCGACGGTCGCGTTCCAGGCGGGGTAGCGCTCGACGGATAGGCCGCCGGCCGAGTAGTTGCCGCAGTCCCGGTCGGGGATCGCGTACGTCACGAACACGGGCGTCGCACCCTGCTCCTCGGCGGCGGCGAGGTAGTCCGTGATCACCCTCACGAGCTGGGCGTCGTCGTAGCCGTCGCCGATCCACATCGCGACGGGACGCTTCGCGATCAGAGCCGCGGCCCGGGCGGCGTCCGTCTCGCCGTCGGCGCTGAGCGTCGCCTCGGCCCGCACCGCCAGCGAGTTCGGTTCGAGCGCGATGCCGCCGTGGAAGACCGTGCCGGACGGAGCCGTGCGGATCGTCTCGGGCGTCACCCGGGTCGCCTGCGACGTCGGGGTCGGGCTCGGAGTCGCCGACCCGTCGGACGGCCTCGGTCGGGTGGTGTCGCCCGACGAGCAGGCGGTCAGGAGGACGACGGCGGCCGCGGCGAGCAGGCCGAGGGTGGTGCGGGCCGGTCGGGACGATGCCATCTACGCCTCTCTCGGCGCAGTCGGGGGTGCTGCCCCGACGGTGGGGGAAGGGACAGTCGACCACGGATGCACCCCCGCGCACAGGGGCCGAAAGGGGGACACAGCCGTACCTCGTGGGTGCCGGGGCCGCCGCCACGTCGACGTCTCCTCCACAGGGCGTCGGCCACCCCGAGGAGGCGCGGTGCCGGGTGATGGCGCTGATTCCGACCCGGCCCACTCGGTAGGGTGGGTGGTCCGCGAGGCCCGAGCGCGGACGCCCCTGCACCGCAGCGCACCCCCGGGCCTCACCGGACGGGTCGTGCGCATCAGACAGACAGAGAGCCATGCACCACTCCGTCCGCCCCCTTTCCGCCTCGAGCCCCCTCCGCCGACGGACGTCGGCAGCAGCCGTCGTGCTGGCGCTGGCGTTGTTCGCCACCTTGGTCGTCCCCGATCGAGCGAGCGCTGCGGCCCCCACCTGGCAGGCCGTCCTCGCCGCCCGCGACGACGAGTCCGCCAAGAAGAAGGCGCTGGCCGACCTGCAGACGGCGCTCGACGCCGCGTCGGCCCGCGCCGAGGCCGCCCGCACCTCGGCCGACGAGGCCGGGCGGGTGCTGGGCGAGGCCCAGGCAGCTGTCGACGAGGCCACGGCCCGGCACGAACAGCTCGAGACGCGTCGGGCCGAGGCCCGCGAGACCGCCGACTCCGCACGACGGGTCGTCGGCCAGGCCGCCGCGCTGATGGCGCGCCCCGGCAGCGGGGGCATGGTGGGCGACCTGCTCGCGTCCGGCGACGGCGCGCAAGAGGTGCTCAAGGGTCTGAGCCTGTCGAGCAAGCTCGGCGAGAACGTCGGGCGGCTGGGTGAACGGGCCCAGACCGCCGATAACCTCGCGACCTCGTTGGCCGACCAGGCCGCCGTGGCGCTCGCCGAGCGCGACCGGCTCGCGGCCGACGCCCAGGCCGCCCTCGACGACGCGGCCGCGGCCAGCGTGACGGCCGAGGCCGACCTGGCCGCCGTCGACGACGAGAAGGCCACCCTCGCCGCGCAGGTCGCCCTGCTCGAGGACGACCGCATGACGCTCGAGCAGGCCTACGCCCAGGCGCAGGCGGCTGCTGCGGCCGCCGCTGCCGCGGCGGCCCGCCCCGCCCCGGCCGCTGGTGGCGGCACCGGTCCCGTGGTTCCCGGCACGGGCGGCCCGGGCCCGGGCGTCACGGTGCCCGACCCGGGCACCGGGTGGGTCGCAGCCATCCGCTCGTACAGCTCGTACCAGGCCTACGGCTACCGCATCCACCCGATCACGGGCGAGTACAAGCTGCACGCGGGCGCCGACTTCGGTGCGGCCTGCGGCACGCCGATCTACTCGGTCTCGGCCGGCCGTGTCAGCTACGCCGGGCCGTCGAGCGGTTACGGCAACCTGATCGTCGTGGACCACGGCGGCGGGGTCAGCAGCGCCTACGCCCACATGGAGCGGAACGGCATCTACGTCTCGGTCGGCCAGCAGGTCCAGGCCGGCCAGAACATCGCCGGCGTCGGCACCTCGGGCGGCTCGACCGGTTGCCACCTGCACCTCGAGGTGCGGCAGGGCGGCGTCGCGACCGACCCCGTGGTCTTCCTGGCGTCGAAGGGCGTGCGCTGACGGTCCGAGCTCAGCTCGAGTAGTGGTAGCGGCACTGCGCGATCAGGACGTCCGTCTCGGTCACCTTGTAGACGAGTCTGTGTTCGTCGGTGACGCGTCGAGACCAGAAGCCGTGGAATCCGTGCTTGAGGGCCTCGGGCTTGCCGATGCCTTCGTTCCCGTGGCGTTCGATGTCGCGGATCAGGGTGTTGATGCGTTTCAGCACCTTCCGGTCCTGCGTGTGCCAGTACACGTAGTCGTCCCAGGCGTCGTCGTCGAAGACGATCCTCATCCGTGCAGTTCTCGCTCGCTCCCGCCGCCCTCGCTCAGACGCTCGATCGCGCCGAGCAGGCGCCGCGCGTTGGCCGGGCTGCGCAACAAGTAGGCCGCCTCCTTCAGCGACTCGTAGTCGTCGAGGGCGACGAGCACGACGGGGTCGTGGCCGGCACGGGTGATGACGACCTCTTCGCGATCGTCGATGACCGCGTCGAGCGTCGCCGCGTAGTTCGCCCGCGATTCGGAATAGGTGAGTGTCTTCATCGTGTCTCCTGAGTACAGGAAATTGTACGTTCGGGAGGTTCGCGCCACAAGGCGTGCGGCGAAGGATCACACCTGCATCGACGCGGCTTCGGCCCGGATCTCGTCGACCACGGTGCGGACGGCCGGTCGGGCCGCGCGATCGGGTCGCATCAGCGCCTCGAGGTGCCGTCCGGCCCGCACGTTCTCGAGCGTCGCCAGGTGGAACCGGCCGGGAGCCCGCGAGGCCGACGTGTGGCGGGGCACGAGTGCCACCCCGTGGCCGGCGGCGACGAGGTTCTCGATCAGCGGCAGGTGCACCGTGCGGTGGACGACCTCGGGTGCCACGCCCGACTGCAGGGCCATCGACACCAGCACGCGGTCGATCGGGTAGCCCTCGGGCACGCCGATCCACGGCTCACGGATGACGTCGTCGACGGCCACGCGTCCACGGTCGGACAGCCGGTGACCGGGGGGCAGAGCGATCTCGAGCGGTTCGCGCAGCAGGGACACGACGGTCGTCGTCCGCCGGCCAGGCGGCAGCACGCCGTCGGAACGGTGGGCGAGCACCACGTCGAAATCGGCCGTCAGGGGTGCGAATTCGTCCTCGGAGACGTCGCGGTCGGCCACGTCGAGCTCGATGCCCGGGTGCGACCGCATGCGGTGCAGCAGCCCGGGCAGCAGCAGCTCGGCCGCCGACGGGAACAACGACACCCGCACCACACCGCCCGTGCCCCCGCGGACGGCGTCGAACGCCGCCTCGGCCTCGGCGACCGCGGTCGCGACGCCGATCGATGCTCGGGCCAGTGCGTAGCCCTCGTCGGTCAGCACGACGCCCCGGCCGGCGCGACGGACGAGCTCGACCCCGAGCTGGCGCTGCAGCGTCTTCAGCTGCTGCGACACGGCGCTGGGCGACCGGTGCGTCGCGGCCGCGACGGCGGTGACGCTGCCGCGGTCGGCGAGTTCTCGCAGCAGGTCGAGGTGGGCGAGATCCATGAAGGCAGCCTACAAAGACCTCGCAGCAATCTGCGCTGGTCCTGAACGGTCTAGCACGCCACGATGGACCGGTGACCGTCCGCGACCGCCTCCTCGCCCTCGTCGTCGCCGTCTGCTGGGGCATCAACTTCCCTGTGACGGCGATCGCCCTCGAACACTTCCCGCCGTTCCTGCTCGTGGCGCTGCGCTTCACGTTGCTGGCGGTGCCGACCGTGTTGTTGGTGCCGCGTCCGGCGATCCCGTGGTCGCGCCTCCTGCTGGTGGGGGCGACGCTCGGCATGCTGCAGTTCGCGTTCCTCTACCTCGGCATCGCGGCCGGCATGCCCTCGGGTCTCGCCTCGCTCGTGCTGCAGGCCTCGGCCCCGTTCACCGTCGTGATCGCCGGCTTCTGGCTGCGGGAGCGCATCACCCGCCGGCAGGCGATCGGCATCGGCATCGCCGTCGTGGGGCTCGTCGTCATCGCCGGTCACCGGTCGCAGGTCGCGGCGCTTCTGCCTGTCGTGTTGACGCTGTGCGGCGCGCTCGGCTGGGCGATCGGCAACGTGGCCGTTCGGCGGGCCGCCCCGCCGAACCCGATGCACCTGACGCTGTGGATGTCGATCGTCGCGCCGGTGCCGATGCTCGCCCTGTCGTTCGTCGTCGAGGGCCCCGCGCGCATCGGTGAGAGCCTCGGCTCGGTCTTCACCCTCGAGGCGCTGCCGTCGGTGCTCTGCCTGCTCTACCTCGTGCTGATCGCCTCGGTCGTCGGCTACGGCATCTGGACGCGCCTGCTCTCGGTCTACCCCTCGGCGACCGTCGCGCCGTTCTCGATGCTGGTGCCCGTGGTCGGCGTGCTGGCCTCGTGGCTGGCGTTCGGCGAGGTGCCCGACCTGGTCGAGCTCGTCGCCGGCGTCGCGGTGGTCGGCGGTGTGCTCTACGCCAGCCGCGTGCCGAGGGCCCGCGCCCGGGACGGCGACCCCGAGGAGGCGCGGGTCGCCTCGCCCGAGCCGGTGCCCGTCCCCGAGACCGGCACCGCGCCTCCCGGGTCGCCCCTCAGGCGGTGACGGGCTTCTTCATCTGCACGGCGGTCGTCTCGTAGCCGAGCGACTCGTAGAGGTGCCGGGCGACCTCGTTGTAGCCGAACACGTTCAGACCGAGGGTCTCGGCGCCGTGACGGGCGGCGGCCTGCTCGGCGAGGAGCATCGTCGCCCGGCCGAGTCCGGCGCCGCGGTGGGCCTCGTCGATCTCGACGTCGAAGACCCACCAGTCCGACGAGCCGGGCACGCGGGGTGCGATCCAGAGGATGCCGACGGGCTCACCCGGTCGGGCGTCGTCGATGACGTCGTAGACGAGGTGCCCCTCGGCCGGTGCCCCGTCGGGGAAGGCCTCGCCGAACGAGCGTCGGGCAGCCTCGGCCGCCTGCTCGGGGGTCTCACCGGCGAGCACGCGGGACTTCTCGTACTCGGCGGTCGAGCGCCGCATCCAGGGCACGAGGCGGGAGGTGGGCATGGGCACGAGGCTGAGCGTCATGCCCGCACGCTAGCGCGCCGTGACCATGCGCGGTCCGCGACGTCACGAGCGGCAGGCAGACCAGTCGGTCGTACCCCGAAACGCTTCGCCACGCGTACCCCGGCAGCTGTCGGAGGGTGCAGGTCGCCCCGGTAACGTGTGCAGCGGTCGACGGGGGACGGCCGTGCGGTGCCTCGCAGGGCGCCGTGTCGACCCGCAGGAGAGACCCACCCGATGCCCCAGCAGAAACGCGCCCAGGCGACCCGCGCCGCCATCATCCGAGGGGCCGCCGTCGTCTTCGACGAGCACGGCTACAGCGACGCCTCGCTCGACCTCGTCGCCGAGACCGCCACGGTAACCAAGGGTGCGCTCTACTTCCACTTCCGCTCCAAGGCCGACCTCGCGAACGCGGTCATCGCCGAGCAGCACGCCCTCTCGCGGGCTTACGCCGACCGGGTGTCCGAGACGGCGGGCAGTGGTGCCGAGGCGCTGATGCTCTCGTGCGCGTCGCTCGCGACGCAGCTGACCACCGAGGTGCTCGTGACGGCGGGCATCCGCCTGACCACCCAGTCGCCGAGCCGCGATCTCCGGGTCGAGCACCCGTACCTCGACTGGCAGGCCCAGATCTCGGGGCTCGTCGAGCGGGCGGTCGCCGACGGGGACTTCCGTGACGACACCGACGTCGAGAGCGTCGCCCGGTTCGTCGTCGGGTCGTACGCCGGCGTGCACATCGTGTCGCAGGCCCTGACCGGCCGAGCCGACCTCTTCGACCGGCTGCGCGACATGTGGGCGTTCGTGCTGCCCACCGTCGTGGCCCCCGGGCGCGAAGGCCTGACCAGCTCGTTGCCCCCGCTGATCAGGCCGTCGGTCGTGCCCCCGTCCCCCGACGTGTCCTCTGTGCATCCAGATTAGATACTGACCGACCGGTTTTCCAGTCCCCTCAAGGAGGGGGCCGGTCAGGACGACGGCCGCGGTGGGGTGAGCTCCGTCAGCACCTGCAGGATCGTGGCGTTGTCGGCCGCGAGGGCCGCGGTGTCGATCTGGGCCAGGAGCTGACCGTCGCCATGGGGCACGGTGAGTTGCCGCTGCCACTCGGCCTCGTAGAGGGCGTCGCGGTAGCCGGAGGACTCGCGGCAGCGGGCGTCGGCCGTCGCGATCTCGATCTCGTCGGCGGTCGGCGACGTGCTCGAGTCGAGCGTCTCGAACCGGTCGGCCATCTCGCGGGTCGGCATGCCCGACGGGTCGGAGGCCACGTCGCCGACCCGGGCGTCCTGCATGCACCCGCGCCAGTCGTCCCAGGTCGCGGTCACCGTGGGGTCGTCGCGAGCCCCGTCGAACGCCGCGTTGTTGAGGCGCACGAGCGACTCGGTCCGGTTGTAGTAGTCGTCCATGGGCGGCACGGTCTCGCGGGCGCGCTGGATGCAGGTGTCGAACCGGTCGGATCTGCCGGTGGTCCAGGGCTGCGCCGAGAACTCCGACCAGGCCGCGGCCCCCGCGTCGATCACCGAGGCGGCGTGGTAGCCCCGGGTCTCGGCCGTCGCCAGGTCGAAGGCCCGCAGGCGGAGCGAACCGTTCGTCGACAGCCCGCCCGCCCGGTCGCCCGCCGCCACGTCCCGCCAGGGCCCCACGTAGTCGTCGTAGCCCGCCCCCACCATGCACTGCTGGGCCACGAGGAGCAACGCGTAGGCCGACGAGGTCTCGCCGACGGGCACGTACCGGTCAAGCGGCATCGTCCACGCGTCGACGTCCTTCTCGGGCAGGTCGGGCAGGGCGTAGGCGGCGTTGGCGGGGATGCCGTAGGCGACGACGCCGGCGACCACCGCGACCACGGCGGCGAGCGTCACCCGTTTCGCGCGTCGCTGTCGAGGCGAGACGCTGCCGGGCGGAAGGCTGCCAGGCGCAACTTTGCCGGGCGGAACGCTCTTCTCGTCGGTCATCGCGTGCCCCCCTCGTCGTCGCGGGCCGGTCCCACCAGGTCGTTCTCGTAGGCGAAGACGACGATCTGGACCCGGTTGCGCATGCCGAGCTTCTGCAGAACCGCCCGGACGTGGCTCTTGACCGTCGCCTCGCTCAGCCACGCGCTCTCGGCGATCTCGGCGTTGCTCAGGCCCCGCGCCACGAGCAGGAAGATCTCGCGCTCGCGGGGCGACAGCACCTCGAGCGGCTCGGTCCGCCGCTTCGGCGACGGTGTCGGCACGGCGAACGCGTGCACGACGTCGAGTGCGGCGGCCGTGGTCGGCACGGGCTCGCCGGCCGCCGCCGCGCGGATCGTCGTCAACACCTCGTCCGGCGTCGCGTCCTTCGTCAGGAACGCGTAGGCCCCGGCCTTCAACGCGCTGAACACGGCCTCGTCGCGCTGGATGGTGGTGAGGGCGACGACGCGCGGGGTCGAGTCGGGGTCGGTGCCGGCCGCCGCGACGATCCGGGTGGTGGCTTCGAGGCCGTTCATCACGGGCATGCGGAGGTCCATCAGCACGACGTCGGGCCGCTCACGCTCGACCAGGGCGACGCCGGCGGCCCCGTCGACGGCCGTGCCCACGCAGACCAGGTCGGACTGCGCCTCGATCAGCATCTGCAGCCCCGAGGCGAACAGCGGCTGGTCGTCGACGACGACCACCCTCACGAGGGCAGGAGGCGCGGTGCGCGTCGTCGCGGTCGTCACGTCGGTCATGCGGGTTGCTCCGTCCAGGACTGCAGGAGTCCGATCGGTTCGGGCGTGGGCAGGAACGCGGTGACGACGAAGACGCCGTCGTCGCCGAGCTCGGCCGTCAGCCAGCCACCGGCGAGCCGGGCACGTTCGGTCATGCTGGCGATGCCGGTGCCCCGGCCGGTGCCGCGGCGGGCGGCGACCAGCGGGTCGTCACCCGACGACGTCACGAGCAGCGCGAGCCCGGGGCCGCGCCAGTCGAGCGCGACGTCGACCGTGCTCGACGAGCCCGAGTGCTTGAGTGCGTTGGTCAGGCTCTCCTGCACGATGCGGAAGACCGCGAGCTCTTGCGAGGGCAACAGCTCGGCGGCGTCGCCGAGGTGCCGCAGGGTGACGGTCATGCCGACGTCGCGCATCGTGGTCGCCAGCCGGTCGAGGTCGGCGAGGGTCTCGCGGGGCGTCGCGTCGTCGGCGTCCTGCTGGATGCGCTCGACCAGGTGTCGCACGTCGACCAGCGAGGTGCGTCCGACGTCGGCGATCGTGCGCAGCGCCTGTTCGACGACCTCGGGACGGGTCGCCGAGAGGGCGAGGGCGCCCTGCGCCTGCGACACGACCACCGCGAGCGAGTGGGCGAGGGCGTCGTGCACGTCCCGCGAGATGCGGGCACGATCGTGGGCGAGGCGCAGCTCGAAGTCCGTCTCGTGGAAGCGCGTCTCGGTGCGTTCGAGGACCTGCCCGATGCGGCGCACGCGCAGCACGCTCGACAGGAAGATGCCGACCGCCCAGGCCGCGGCCGCGGCACCGAAGAGCGAGGCCGCCAGGGTGATCACGTCGGTCTTCGTGCCCTGGCCGCCGCCCACCCACGACGACCAGACGTACGGCCGCGCGAGGGTGGGGACGGCCATCGCGATCGCGGCGAGCCCCGAGGCGAGGCCGGCGGCGGCCAACGCGACCAACCGCACGGCGACCGACCGGGCGAAGGCCGCGAAGAAGGCCACGAACGCGATGGCGAGGTACGTGGGCCACGTGGTGTCCGTCGGGGGCTGCACCCAGCCGGCGAGCTGCAGGGCCGGGATGGCCACCGTCAGGCCGATCGAGGTCCACGGCATCCAGACCGCGAGGCCGACGGCGAGGCCGAAGAGGCCGAAGAGGACGACGTTCTCGACCAGGTTCCCCCGGCCGGCCTCGGCGATCGTCCACAGCAGCACGAAGACCGCGGCGGCGACGGGGGCCGCGAGACGCGGCACCCAGGTGCGCAGGTCGTCGGGGATGGTGTCCATGTCGACGACCGTAAGGCGTCGTCGTCGGGCCGCGCGCGCCTCCTGCGGGGTTTTCATCCTTGAGGACGAACGCGTCGGCGGTGGGGACGAGCCGTCGCGGGCCGAGGGGATGCGGCGACGGCGCGCCCCCGGGTGGGGACGCGCCGTCTGTGTGGTGCGGGTAGAGCGACTAGAGCGTGATCAGACCGTCGGTCTTGGTCGTCGCGGCGGCGAGACGGGCCTCGACGTTGTTCCAGTCGACGATGTTCCAGAAGGCCTTGACGTAGTCGGCGCGCACGTTCTGGTAGTCGAGGTAATAGGCGTGCTCCCAGACGTCGAGCATCAGCAGGGGGACGAGGCCGAACGGCACGTTGCCCTGCTGGTCGAAGAGCTGGAAGACGCTGAGGCGCTGGCCGAGCACGTCGTAGGCGAGCACCGACCAACCGGAGCCCTGCACGCCGAGCGCGGTGGCGGTGAAGTGGGCCTTGAACTTCTCGAGGTCGCCGAAGTCGCGGCCGATGGCCTCGAGCAGGTCGCCGGTGGGCTCGCTGGTCTCGGGGGTCAGGTTCGTCCAGAAGATCGAGTGGTTGACGTGGCCGCCGAGGTTGAAGGCGAGGTCCTTCTCGAGCTTGTTGACGTTCGCCAGGTCACCCGTCGAGCGGGCCTCGGCGAGGGCGGCGTTGGCCGTGTTCGCGCCGGTGACGTAGGTGTTGTGGTGCTTGGAGTGGTGCAGCTCCATGATCTTCGCGCTGATGTGCGGCGCCAGAGCGGAGTAGTCGTAGGGCAGATCGGGCAGGGTGTACTCAGCCATGTGGGGTCCTTTCGAATTGACCTGCATCCACCGTACGACCTCCACCCATGCCGGGGTCGACGTTCTCCCAGCGCGGACGCAGCCTCGGGGCCCCGCGACGTCGGGGGTCGTGCGTAGGCTGACGGGCGCACGACCCACCCGCGAACGACCCCGCTCCACCCCGAGGAGGCGCACCATGGCAGGATTCACCGGCTTCGGCAGGCGGCGCGCGGCCGACCCGCGACTGCCCCCGGGGCAGTACCTCGAGAGCGGGTTCCCCGTGCTCTCGGCCGGCCCCACGCCGAACATCAAGCGGTGGGAGCTCCAGGTCGCGACCGAGACCGGCCAGCGCTCGCTGAGCTGGGCCGACTTCCAGGCGCTTCCGCACGAGGCGATCGAGACCGACATCCACTGCGTCACGAGCTGGTCAAAGCTCGGCACGCACTGGCGGGGCGTCTCGCTCGACACGCTCTTCGACGGCCTCGAGACGACGCACGAGTTCGCGATGGCGACCAGCCACGGCGGGTACACGACCAACCTGCCGCTCAGCGAGTTGCTGGGGGGCAAAGCCTGGGTGGTCGACACCTACGAGGGGCAGCCGTTGCACGCCGAGCACGGTGGGCCCGCGCGCCTCTTCGTGCCCGGGCTCTACTTCTGGAAGAGCGCGAAGTGGCTGCAGGGCATCCAGACCATGGCCACCGATCGTCGAGGCTTCTGGGAAAGCATGGGCTACCACCCGCACGGCGACCCGTGGAAGGAAGAACGGTACGCGTGAGCGAGCCCGTCGCCGGCGCCGGCGGGGGCCCCGGGGGCCCCGGGCCCGCCCCCGGGGGTGGCCCGTCCGCCTGGCTGCCCGCCACGATCGTGTCGTCGGTCGCGCAGACACCGCGCGCCCGGTCGCTGACCCTCGCGGTGCCCGGCCTCCGCCCCGCGCGAGCCGGCCAGCACGTCGACCTGCGCCTGACCGCCGACGACGGTTACACCGCCGTGCGCTCGTACTCGCTGAGCGACGTCCGGGCCTCCGACGTCCCAGGGGCCTCCGACGGTGCGCGAGGCGCAGGAGGCGCGGGTCCGGTCCCGCAGATCGAGGTCACCGTCGAGCGCCTCGACGACGGCGAGGTCTCGCCCTACCTGGTCGACGCGGCCGAGGCGGGCGACCCGATCGAGGTGCGCGGCCCGATCGGCGGCTGGTTCGTCTGGCCGCCGACCGAGTTCGAGCCCGACTCGGCCGTCCACGCGGTGCTGCCCGAACCCGAGGGGGCGACCCCGCCGACGTCGGCCCCCGTGCAGTTGATCGGCGGGGGGGCGGGGGGCGCCCCCCTGTGGCGGGGGGGCGGGGCCGCGGGCGGGGCGCCCCCCCGGTGCGTCTGCTCGCCTCGGTGCGCGACCCGGGTTCGCGGTGGTTCGTGGCGGAGCTCGACGAGGCCGCACGCGCCTCCTCGGATCACGACGCGGGGGCGACGCCCGACGACGCGGCGGCAACGCCCGACGACGCGGCGGCGACGCCCTTCGCCGTGGACTGGGTCTACAGCCGCGCAGCTCCTGAGGGGCACGGCCGGCCGGCAGGCCGACTCACCCGCGACGAGCTCGAGCGTCTCGTGCTGCCCGCATCCGAGCACCCGCTGGGCTATGTCTGCGGGGCCAACTCGTTCGTGGCGGTCGTCGCCGGCTGGGTGGTCGAGCTCGGGCACGCGCCGACCCGCGTCCGCACCGGGCGCTGCGGCGGCGTCTGAGCCCGCCCGCAGCGGACCGGGCCCGCAGCTGCGGACCGCAGCTGACCCGGCCCGCAGGTGACCCGGGCCCGCGCTGATCCGAGCCCGCGCCGATCCGAGCCCGCGCTGTGCTGATCCGGTACGTACCGGATCAGCGAAGAACCCCGTTCCGAACGATGAACCCAGAAGAAAACGGGTGCATCGCTCGAAACGGGGTTCATGGCCGCCCGGCGGAGGTACCAGCCCTCCGCCCGCACGCCCGGCGTCAGGCGGGCGTGCCCTTCTCGGGCGCGGTGGTGCGGAACTCGCCGCGCGTGACGTGCTGCTGCCAGAGCAACTCGGCCAGCGCCTCCGGGCTCTTGTCGCTACTCTCGGGCTCGATTCCACCGGGGATGATCAGCTGGCCGACGTGGATGCCCTCGCCGGCGAGCTCGTCGTGGAGGAGCTGCGCGTAGGCGGTCAGCCCCGCGAAGGCGATGGAGGTGCCGGTGACCTTCGCCCCGGGCGTGACGGCCGAACCGCCGTTGACGAAGAGGATGGTCCCGCCACCGTCGGGCAGGAACCGCATGCCGGGCAGCACCTGGTGCACGGCCGCGACCGGCCCGTAGATCGAGAACTCGACCGGACCGACCAGGTCGGCGGGCATGGTCTCGAGCACGGGACGCATGAAGTCCTTCTGCGGCAGCGGGCTGTACTGCATCACCTGGATCGGCCCGAGTTGCTCGGTCGCTCGCTCTAGCGCGGCCGCGATGCTCGCCGGGTCGCGCACGTCGGCGGTGAAGCCCTGCGCGGTGACGCCGTCGGCCTCGAGCTCGGCCGCGAGGGCGTCGAGCCGGCCCTGGTGCCGTGAGATCAGTGCGACGCTGAAGCCCTCCGTGCCGAATCGTCGGGCCACGGCAGCGCCGAGCCCCTTGCCTGCTCCGATGATCGCGAGTGTCGTCATGCACCCCATCCAACCGAGGAGGCGCGGGTCGGCACCCAGCCAGAGGGGTACGCAGGCCGCGTGGTCGCCGGGCCCGAGCCCGGGCAGGGCACGGCGGGGCGGCACCACGGCGGGGGCGGCACCCAGGCGGGGGCTGCGAGCATGGGTGGGTCCCCGTCGGCCCCTCACCAGGAGCAGCTCGTGTCGCCTCGCCCCCTCTTCCGTTCGTTCGCCGTCGCCGAGGTGGTGACCTGGTCGCTGCTGATCGCGGGCATGGTCCTCAAATACGCGGTGGGTGTCGGCGACTGGCCGGTCAGCGTGGCCGGGCCGATCCACGGCTTCGTGTTCCTCGCGTACCTCGTGGCGGGGGTCGTCGTCGCGGTGAACCAGCGCTGGTCGGGCGGCGTGACCCTGGCCGCCCTGGCCAGCGCCGTGGTGCCGTTCGCCTCCCTGCCCGTCGAGCGCTGGATCGACCGCCGCGGCCTCCTCACCGGCTCCTGGCGCCGCACGGCGACCGACGACCCGCGCGACCGACGTCCGCTCGACCGCCTGTTGCGCTGGATGCTCGGGCACCTCGTCCTCGCCCTCGTGCTGCTGGTCGTGGCGGTGGTCGTCGTCTTCGTGGTTCTGCTGATCGCGGGGCCGCCCGTGCAGGTGGGCTGACCGCCCGGCCGCACCGCGCCTCCCTGACAATCCTCTTAGCAACTAAGAGATCGACCCTCGGGCGCGACTAGCGTCCCCCTCATGACCACCGACACGAGCACCCGAGCCCCTGCCGACCCCGCGACGTCGCGCGACGTCGTCCGCCAGATCGTCGTGGTCGTCACCGCCGTCCTGGCGATCGTGCTCGCCGCCTACGGTTCGGGCGCCTTCGGCGGCGTCTCGGTGTCCGACGCCGCGGGCGGTGCCCTCAGCGCGACCGCCACCACCGTCGCCCCCGCGACGCCGGCCTTCAGCATCTGGAGCGTCATCTACCTCGGCCTCGTCGCGTACGCCATCCACCAGGCCCTTCCCGGTCAGCGCGCCGTCACCCGGCACCGGCGCCTGGGCTACTGGGTCGCCGCCTCGCTGCTGCTCAACGCGGCGTGGCTGTTCGCCGCCGTGCAGCTCGGCAGCGTGTGGCTGGGTGCCCTCGTCATCGTCGCGCTGCTGCTCGTGCTCGCGCGCATCTTCGTGATCCTGTTCCACACCGCGTCGAGTGGGTGGGTCGACGCGGTCGTCACCGACGGCACGCTCGGCCTCTACCTCGGCTGGGTCAGCGTCGCGACCGTCGCCAACATCGCCGCCGGCCTGGTCGACGCGGGCTTCGACGGCTTCGGTTTCGCGGCCGGGTTCTGGTCGTCGGTGGTGCTCGGTGTGGCCGCACTCGTCGGCGTCGTGCTGGCCTTCGCCGGCCGCGGCCGCATCGCTCCGGCCCTGTCGCTGTCGTGGGGACTCGCCTGGATCGCCGTCGGCCGCCTGACCGGCGAACCCGAGAACGTCGTCGCCGGGGTGGCGGCGATCGTCGCCGCCGCCGTCGTGCTGGTCGTCACGATCGCCGTGCGGGCAGCACGAGGCCGGGTCGGCGCCACCGCCTCGCTGCACCGCTGAGCCCCCGCCCGCTGAACCGCACCGCACCGCACCGCGAGATGGTCACGGCGCCAGGGGAAAACCTGGCGCGGTGACCATCTCCTGGCGTCGCGTGGGGAGTGCAGGAGGCGCGGTGCCCTCAGGAGGCGCGGTGCCCTCAGGAGGCGCGGTGCCCTCAGGAGGCGCGGTGCGCCTCTTGGTCAGCGGCCGCCGGTGATCTTCCGGTCGCGCTGGGCGACCCCTGCCGTGCCGTAGGGGTAGTCGTCGACCCGAGGTGCGCTCGCCGCGGTGAGGCGGGCGACCTCGTCGTCGGTGAGGACCGCGGCCAGCGCCGACGAACCCAGGTTGTCGTCGAGCTGCTCGACCGTGCGCGCACCGAGGATGACCGACGTGACCGCGGGCTGACGCAGCAACCAGGCCAGCGCGACCTGCGAGGCCGAGGCGTCGTGCGCCGAGGCGATCGAGGTGACCGCGTCGAGGACGGTCCAGGTGCGCTCGTCCGCGTTGCGCGCCTCCCAGGCCTCCATGCCCCGCTTCGGGTCCTCGCCGAGGCGGGTGGCACCGGTGGGTGCCTGGTCGCGGACGTACTTGCCGCTCAACCAGCCGCCGGCCAGCGGCGACCAGGGCAGCAGTCCGATGCCGGCGTCGAGCGAGGCCGGCACGACCTCGTGCTCGATGTCGCGGACGAGCAGGTTGTACTGCGGTTGCAGCGTGACGGGCGGGGCGAACCCGAGGGCCTCGGCGCGTCCGACGGCCTTCGTCACCTGCCAGCCGAGGTAGTTCGAGAAGCCGTAGTAGCCGATCTTGCCGGCGCTGATGGCGTCGTCGAGGAACCGCAGGGTCTCGTCGATCGGGGTGAGGTGGTCCCAGGCGTGCATCTGGTAGAGGTCGACGTGCTCGACGCCGAGCCGGGTGAGCGACGCGTCGAGGGCCTTCGCGAGGTGGCGACGCGAGAGCCCGACGTCGTTGGGCCCGTCGCCCATGGGGAAGCGTCCCTTGGTCGCGAGCACCACCTGGTCGGCGTCGGTGGGGTGGCTCGCCAGCCAGCGGCCGACGATGGTCTCGCTGGTGCCGGCGCTGTAGACGTCGGCCGGGTCGGCGGGGGTGCCGCCGCCCGCCACGAAGGCTTCGAGGATGTCGTGCGAGGTCGGTTCGTCGGCTTCGGCGCCGAAGGTCATGGTGCCGAGTGTCAGCTCCGACACCGAGGCACCGCTGTTCCCGAGGGTTCTGTAGTCCATGTCCTCGACGCTACGCCCGGCCGCACCACACCGACGGGGCCTTGACAAGCCCCCCCCCGTTCGCGGGGTGCCTCGCGGCCGCCTCGTGGATAATCTCGGGATGGTCGTCCGACGCCGACGTCGGGCCCGACCGGACCGGGACCAACCACCCCGGGTCACCGTCCCACCCGAGGGGAACGACCGTGTCATCAGTCTCACCCGAGGCGGCGCCAACCACCGCCGGATCAGCCTCGACCCACCCGCCCGACTCGTCGTCGTTGCCACTCGCGGCGCACGTCGACCCCCGGGTCCGCAGCGTCACCACCACCGACCGGGACGTCGCGCACGCCCTGATCCGCAAGAACTACAAGATCACCCGCCTCGAGGGCAGCGGCCCCGCGCCGTTCGTCTACAGCCGGGCCGTGTCGGGCGAGACACGGTTCGCGCTGTGCCGCTTCGAGTACCGACGCGGCCGACTGGTGACCGAGAGCGAGCCCGCGGGGTTCCTTGTCGCCGGCGGGGTGATGGCGGGCCGTTTGTCGCTGCGGACGCGGGACCACGAGATCCGGGTCGATCCCGGTGCTCCGTTCGCGTTCCCGTCGCACGAGGCGAAGACCATGGACTCGGTGGACCTCGTGCTCGGTCAGGTGCTGCTCGACCGCGTCGCCGTCGAGCGTGAGCTGGGCGCCATGCGGCTGGCGGCCCCCGGGGGACTCCGCTCGACGGCCACCGAGGCGGTGTCGGCCTCGATGGCCCGCTACTGGTCCGACCTCGTGACCCACGTCCACGAGAACGTCATCCGCAACGACGCGGCCATGGCGAGCTCGCTCGTGCGGGGTTCGGCGTTCCGGTCGCTCGTCGCGGCCTTCCTCGAGACGTTCGAGACGAACGTCGTCGGTGCGGGCGACGACGACGGCCACACGCCCCTGCCGTCGACCGTGCGGCGGGCACGGGAGTTCATCGAGCAGCACGCGCATGACGACATCGGCGTCGTCGAGATCGCCGAGGCGGCACGCGTGACGCCGCGGGCCCTGCAGCTGGCCTTCCGTCGCCACCTCGACTCGACGCCCATGGCCGAGCTGCGTCGGGCACGGCTGCGCGGGGCGCACGGCGACCTCGTCATGGCCGATCCGACCCTCGGCCACACGGTCGCGGGCGTGGCGCTCAGCTGGGGTTTCGCCCACGCGGGCCGCTTCGCGGCCCAGTACACGGCCGAGTTCGGACGGTCACCCCGGGACACCCTCGAGGGTTGACGGATGAGATTTTCACCTGCACTTCGCAAGCTGAGCATCCGTTTCGTTTTCCGGACAGGGCCGGGTTTGCCTGGCGCGCGCAGGGTCGCAGAATGACAAAGCCTCGCGGTGACAGGTTCAGGACCGCGAGTCACAGCGCACGAGATCGACGTCGGGTTTCTCTCGTGTCGCCGGGGTGCGGAGGGAGTCGGGTTCCTTCCGCACCCCCTTCTCGTTTCTGGGAGGCGTCGAGCGTCGAGGACGCGACCCGCGCCTCCTGGGTTCCCCGCGGCCGCGGCACGAGCCCGCGGCTGCACGAGCCCGCAGGGGCACGAGCCTGTGGCGATCAGTCGCGCGCGGAGACGTCCGTGTGCACGAAGCCCCGGAACGACCGGCTGGCGGTCGGGCCGCGCTGGCCCTGGTATCGCGAGCCGTACTCGGACGACCCGTAGGGGTGCTCGGCCGGCGAGCTGAGCTTGAAGAAGCAGAGCTGGCCGATCTTCATGCCGGGCCAGAGCTTGATCGGCAGGGTCGCGACGTTCGACAGCTCGAGCGTCACGTGGCCGCCGAAGCCGGGATCGATGAAGCCGGCGGTCGAGTGCGTCAGCAGGCCGAGGCGCCCGAGCGAGCTCTTGCCCTCGAGGCGGGCCGCGACGTCGTCGGGCAGGGTGACGAACTCGTAGGTGCTGCCCAGCACGAACTCGCCCGGGTGCAGGATGAACGGCTCGTCGGCCTTCGCCTCGACCAGGCGGGTCAACTCGGGCTGCTCGTCGGCCGGGTCGATGAACGGGTACTTGTGGTTGTCGAAGAGGCGGAAGAACCGGTCGAGCCGCACGTCGATGCTCGACGGCTGGATCAGCGTCGGGTCGTAGGGGTCGAGGCCGATTCGCCCGGCGTCGAGTTCGAGCTTGATGTCGCGGTCGGAGAGCAGCACGCGACAAGCCTAGTCAGCGCGTGCCGGGCCGCGGGGGGAGGATGGACGCATGCGTGCCATCACCGTCCCCGTGCCCGGAGGGCCCTCCGCCCTCGTCGTCTCCGAGGTGGCCGAGCCGGTGCCCGGCCCCCGCGAGGTCGTCATCGACGTCGCCGCCGCGGGCGTCAACCGCGCCGACGTCAACCAGCGTGAGGGGCACTACCCGTCGCCCGCCGGGGCGCCGTCCTGGCCCGGGCTCGAGGTCAGCGGCACCGTCGTCGCGACCGGCGAGCACGTCACGGCGGCGGCCGTCGGCGACTACGTCGTGGCCCTGCTGCCGGGCGGTGGCTACGCCGACCGCGTGCAGGTCGACGAAGGACTCGTGCTGCCCCTGCCCCGGGGCGTCGACCTCGTCGAGGCGGCCGGCCTGCCCGAGGCCGTCGCCACCGTCTGGTCGAACGTGTTCATGAGCGCCGGGCTGAAGCCGGGTGAGACCCTGCTCGTGCACGGGGGCGCCAGCGGCGTCGGCTCGATTGCGATCCAGATGGCCGTGGCGCTCGGTTCGACCGTCTACGCCACCGCCGGGTCCGCCGACAAGACGTCGTTCTGCGAACAGCTCGGCGCCACCCGCGGCATCGATTACAAGACCGAGGACTTCGTCGCGGTCGTCGACGAGCTCACCGAGGGCCGCGGCGTCGACGTCGTGCTCGACCTGGTCGGCGGCGACTACATCGCCCGCGACGTCGAGGCGCTCGCCGTGGACGGCCGTGTCATGGTGATCGCGGTGCAGGGCGGCGCGTCGGCCACGATCGACCTGTCGCGCCTGATGGCGAAGCGCGGACGGGTCTGGGCGACCACGCTGCGCGCCCGCCCGCTCGACGAACGCCGCGCCATCATGGCCGAGGTGCGCGAGCACGTCTGGCCGCTGGTCGAGGCCGGTTCGGTGCGACCGGTGCTCGACAGCGTCTACCCGCTCGAGTTCGTCGCCACGGCACACAAGCGCATGGAGTCCGGCGGGCACAGCGGCAAGATCCTGCTCGCCGTCCGCTGAGGCCGAGCCGCATCGAGGAGGCGCGGGTCGCCGCCCCGAGGAGGCGCGGGTCGTCAGGAGACGCGGCTGTCGGACCCCTTGCGCATCGCCGAGGCTCCGGTGATCTCGACGAGCACGGGCACGGTCTCGCCCAGCACGCGGTCGAGCCCGCGGGCGACGTCGGACGCCGCGGCGACCACGGGGGCCGGGGACGACCCCGCCGTCAGGCGCACGCGCACCTTGAGGGCCGGTCGGCCCGTGACCGTCCACGCCGAGACGCCGACCGCGGCCACGTCGCGTCGGCCGCGCAGTGCGTCGGTGATCGCGGTGTCGGCGAACGAGCTCGACACGGCGATCGAGCCGGCCGGGTCGTCGTGGACGACCACGCTGTCGGTGCGACCGTGCCCGTGGGCGGAGATCGCGACGACGAAGACGATCACCAGCAGCAGGCAGAGCAGGGCGAGGGCCAGCGGCAGCCAACTGCCGCCCGTCCCACCGGTCGGGTCGATCGGCGTCGTCGCCACCGCGTCGTCGACGGCCGACGACGCGGGCGACAGCAGGTCGCGCAGGGCACCGCCGCCGGGCAGGGCGACGATCACGAGGAACACGCCGACGGCCAGGGTGACGAGCCCGACGACGAACAGGAAGAGGCGGTTCGCGAACCGGTTGCTGGAGGTCATGCGCCGAGCCGTCCCTGGTCGGTGGGGCGGACCCGGGCCGACAGGGCGGGGCGGTGGGCGACGGGCTCGAGCTCGGCACGGGCCGCGGCGGCGACCGCGGCGGCGTCGACGGGGAGGCCCGGGGACGGCGTGAGGTCGATCTGAGCCCGGCGTCTCGAGACCCAGGCCGAGACCTGCTGCTCGGACAGGCGACCCGACGTGCGGGCGGTCCGGGCGAGGGACGACGCGATGACGCGGTCGTCGACCACGACCGCCACGCGGGCGTCGTCGATGGTGTGGCGTCCGCGGCGGCCGGCCGTGACGGCGAGGGCTACGAGGACGAGCCCGACGAGCGCTGCGACGACACCGGCGCCGAGCCCGAGGCCCGAGGGGCCGCCGCCGTCGACGGACGACGTCAGCGGCGCGAGGACGTCGACCGGGGAGAAGAGCAGAGCCGGTCGCCCGAGCGCGGCGTAGACGGCCTCGACGCCGACGTACCCGACGACGAGCGTCAGCAGCACGAGCACGACGATGGTGCTGCCCGAGCGGGAGGAGTGCAGCTCGCGCCGCAGGACGCGGCGGTACAGGCCGGGGTCGATCTCGCTCACGAGGTGTGTCCCGTCCGCTCGAGGCGGCTGCCGCTGACCGTCACGTCCACGCGGGACACGGTCCGCCCCGCGAGGTCGGAGACCCGGCGGGTCAGGGTGGACTGCAGGTCGCGCACGACGGCGACGACCCCGCCCTCGGGCATCGTCATGGCCTCGGAGAGCATCGGTACGCGGACCGGCGTCGAGACGCGCAGGGCGAGCTGCCCGGCATCGTCCGCCGCCTCGACGCGGACGTCGGCCCGGCGGACGCGCAGGGTCTCGGCGACGACGGCCGTGGCCATCTTCTGCAGCACCTTGCCGGGGATGCTGACGTGCCCGGAGACGACGGGGCCCGAACCGCGGACGTCGTCGGAGGCGGCCGGCGTGCGCTCGACGGCGGAGGAGGCGGTGGCGACGGCGGTCATGACGACGAGCGCCGTCCGCGCAGGGCGTCGAGCAGGCCCTTGACGTCGGTCTCGCCCGAGATCACGAGTCCGACGAGCGCCCCGACCGCGATGAAGACCGCGACGAGGACGAAACCCCAGAAGCCGAAGGCCAGGGCCGAGACGGCGAGCACGGCACCGACGGCCATGCCGGTGGTGGTGGCGGTCACGAGACGCGGCTCTCGCGCGGGGAGTCGTCGTCGGCGTCGTCGTCACCGGGGATGTGGACGTCGTCGATCGCGACGTTGACCTCGGCGACCTCCCGGCCCCCGAGCTGCTCGATCGTCCGGGCCACGGCGGCGCGCACCTGCTCGGCGACCGTGTGCATGGGGGCCGGGTACTCGACGACGATCGTGACGTCGGCGGCGACCTGGGTCTCGCCCACCTCGACGCGCACGCCCTGACCGAGGTCGGTCGTGCCGATGACGTCGCGCAGGGCGCCGAACGCCCGGGCCGTGCCGCCACCGAGGGCGAAGACGCCGGGCACCTCGCGGGCGGCGATGCCGGCGACCTTGGCGACGACGCCGTCGGCCACGACCGTCTTGCCGGGCGTGACGGCAGACGAGGAGGCGCTGGTCGTCGGGGTCGTGTCGGGTGCCTTGTCGACGCGGCTGGGGGCGGTGCCGCCCGGGACGGTGCTGCCGGGGACGGTGCTCTTCGGGGTCTTGTCGGTGGGGGCCATCGGTGTCTCCTTCTGCTCGGACGATGCGTGACGGGTCGGCGTCACCCTTCGGTCTTACCCGACGAGCCACCCGACGAGTCCGGGAACGGGCATCCCGTTCGCGCTGATTCCGGTGTATCCAGGGATGAGACGCGTTCCGGGGTCCGAACGTCACGGAATCCGTCGTCATTCATCCACGGGTCGCGACCCGCGCCTCCTCGTCCTTGGGGGCCGGGCGGACGCAGCAGCAGAGGGGCGGACATGTCGGCAGACCTGACCGAGGCCTCCGATGCCGTTCTCGCGACGCGCGCCGCCGAGGGCGACGAGCGGGCCTTCGAGGTGTTGCTGCGGCGGCACCTCGGGCTGATGACGGCGTACGCCACCCGGCTGACCGGCTCACGGGCCGACGCGACCGACGCCGTGCAAGAGGCGTCCATCACCATCTGGCGCGAGCTGCCCACCCTGCAGACGCCCGCCGCGGCCAAGGGCTGGATGATGCGCATCGTGTCGCGCAAGGCCTTCGACCTGATCCGGTCGCGACGACTCACCGACGACGTCGACGACCTCGAGCTGGCCTCGGCGACGCCGACGACCGATCCGGAACGCCTGGCGTCGTCGAACGACGCCATGGAGGCGCTGCGTGCGGCCCTCGCGCGACTGCCGGCCAGCCAGCGGCAGGTGTGGGCGCTGCGCGAGGTCGGCGGCGAGTCGTACACCGAGATCGCCGACCGGACCGGCACCACCGTGACCGCGGTCCGGGGGCAGCTCGCCCGGGCCCGAGAGACCCTGACCCGCGAGATGGAGGCCTGGCGATGAGTGACCGTCCCCACGGCACCGACCACGCCCACGAAGACCCGACCCCGCCCGACGTGCCCGTCGACCTGGGCGAGGCCGTCGAGGGCGACCCGACGTCGGGCGAGCCCGTCGAGGGGGCCGACGACGCCGTCTCGCCCGAACGCCTCGTCGACTACCTCGACGCCGGTCGGCAGCCCTACGACCCCGAGATCGAGGAGTCGCCCGAGGCCCGGGCCCAGCTCGCCGCCCTCGAGCGCCTCCGCGCGATGGGAGCCCGGCTGCTCGAGTCGGACGCCGCGGCGACGCCGGCACCGGACCCGAGCTGGATCTCGGGCGTCATGGACCGCGTGCGCCTCGAGTCGCGGGCCGGGCGGCAGATCCCGCTCGCCTCGATCGACGAGCGTTCCACCCTGCACATCACCGAGGGCGCCGTGCGGGCGCTCATCCGCGAGGCCGGTGACGGCGTCGACGGCGCCATGGTCATCTCGTGCACGATCCACGGCGACGTCAGCGTGCCCGGGGCACTCGTCCGGGTCGAGGTCGTCGTCAGCGGCCTGTTCGGCGAACCGCTGCCCGCGCTCGCCGAGGCGGTCCAGGCGGCGGTGTCGTCGAGTCTCTCCCGTCAGACCGAACTGACCCTCGAGAGCGTGGACGTCGTCGTCGACGACGTCCACCTTCAGAGCGAAGGAGGCGCGGCATGAGCGACGACGGCGGCCTGCGGGCCCGCATCAGCCCGGCCGACCTGTCCCTGCTCGCGGCCGAGCTCGGCGAGATCGCCGCGTCGGTCGACGGCGTCGTGCACGTCCGGGCCCGGCCCGGCTTCGGGAGCGTCGTGCGGTCGGCCCTGCAGGGGTTGAGCACCGTCGTCGGGGGCGGAGGGATCGTGGGCTCGACCATCCAGAGCGACGACACGGCGGCGGCCGAGGCGGGCGCGTCGGCCGCGTCCGACGTCTCGGACGCCGAGCGTGCCGACCCGGCCTCGGCCGAGGCCGCCGCGGCCGCCGCCCCCGGGCGACCCGTGCCGCTCGTGGGCATCGCCGTGGCCGACCTCGAGACCCGCATCACCCTCGACATCGCGGTCGACGAGAGCGGCTCCGGGCCGCTCGTGGCCCGTGCGGTCGCCCAGGCGCTGCTCGACCGCGTGAGCGGGGAGCCCGTTCCGCCGGCCTCGGTCGACCTGCGCATCGTCTCGGTCGCGACCGGGGCCTGAGCGCGCCTCCTGCTCTCGACTGCCGCCGTCGAACCACCGAAGCGCTGTCGAACCACCGGTTCGCGTGGTTCGACGGCACATGGATGGTGCGATCCGGCCGCCAGCCCGTGGCTGGAACCCGGTCAGACCCGACCCGACGGCACGGGAGGTGCGGGCCGCTATAGTGGTCTGACGCGCCCTCGAGGCGCCGCGCGAGTGTAGTTCAATGGTAGAACTTCAGCTTCCCAAGCTGATAGCGCGGGTTCGATTCCCGTCACTCGCTCTGACTGTGGCTGCGGCACCTGCTTCGGTAGGGTCGCCGCATGATTGACTTTTCCTCAAGCTCAGTTTTCAAACTGAGCCACATCGACCCCGCCGAGATCCAGCCGCAGATCGCGGGGCTGCTGCTCGAGGGCGAGGCCTTGCTCGTAGCCGCCAAGACGGTCCGAGATTTCGTCGTCTTCACGGACAAACGCATCATCGCGGTCAATGTCCAGGGCATCACCGGCAAGAAGCGGGACTTCAGCTCTCTTCCTTACTCCAAGGTGCAGGCCTTCTCTGTCGAGACGGCAGGAACGCTGGACCTCGACGCCGAACTCGAGTTGTGGTTCAGCGGTCTGGGCAAGGTCCGATTCGAATTCCGGGGGTCGTTCGACGTCACCTATCTCGGACGCCTCATCGCCAGCAAGATCCTCTGACGACGCAGACCCATTGCCCCCGCTGTCGGTCAACCGGGGGGTGGGGTGCAGATCCTGCTTCCCACCAGCGTGCAGGAACTCTTGAACATCGGCCTTTTCGTCGAGGTCACAAGGAATGGGGCGTCCGTGAAGAGAAGGAACTCGCCTTCGAGGAGCGTCGGCGCAACGGTGACTCACCCCGTGCGGCGACGAGCCACCGAGGGGCCAAGGGCATGACGACGCTCGAGGCCACGCTCGCCACGATCGAGGCCGAAGGGCTCGACAGGTTCGCCTACGTGATCGGAGACGATCACGGCAGTTCGGCGGACGCCCTGGTCCTGACCCGACGAGACGGCGTCTGGACCTCGTTCTCGACCAACGAACGTGCCGGTGTCGAGGAGAGCAGCGTTCGCACGTACGAGGAACTCTCCGACGCTCTGGACGACTTCCTGCGTCTCATGAGGCTCAGGGCTGACGAGGACGTGCTCATGTCGCGCATCAGGGAGAAGAACAGGCTCGCCCACGAGACGTGGCGGGCGTCTCGAGACGACCGACCGGAAAGGGCATGACATGGCGACGATCGAATCAGTGCACACCGTCATGGCGGCAGAGGGACTCGACGACCTGGGACACGTCATCGACGATGACCACGCGAACAGGACGGACTGCCTCGTCGTCACCCGACGAGACGACGCCTGGGTGACCTTCTCCACCGACGAGCGGGCGACGGTCGTCGACGAGAGCGTGCGGACCTACCCGAGCGAGTCCGAGGCCCTCGACGACTTCCTCGTCCTCCTCCGAATGAAAGGGCTCATCCGCGACCTGCGACGGGAGCGCGACCTCGAGCGCGTCGAACGCGCGCCGATGAGCCTCGAGTCGCTGCCTGCGCAGATGGCGGAGGGCTTGGACCGCGTCCATGTCGCTCTCGGTGACGTGTACCTCAGGCGCCTGGACTGTCTCGCCGTGGCGCGACGCGACGGTGTGTGGAGCACCTTCTTCATCGACGAACGAGCGGCCGTGGAGGAAGCGAGCCTGCACACGTTCCCCGACGAGGCCTCGGCCGTGGCCGACTTCCTCGACCGCCTGAGGTCGCAGCATCGCAAGCTCGAGATCCAGGACGAACTCCGAGACCGACGCCGACGAGCAGGAGAACCGTCATGACGATGGAGCGAGGTCTCGTCGAGGAACAGAGCGTCCGCACCTACGGCGACGTCGAAGCAGCCGCAGCCGACTTCCTCCGGTTGCTGCGCAACCTGGCCCGCATCGAGGAGATCGGCGCCCCAACTGGCCGCCCGTCGGCAGGTGCAGCGTCCTCAGTGATCTCTCGGCGGCGTCCAAGCTGGGTTTGAGGTACGAAACGCTGGTCAGAGGTACATTCTTCTCGTCAACGACCCGGGGCCACGGAGCCCCGGGTCACACCGATCAACCGAAAGGGGACTCTTCATCATGGCCATGTCTTTCGATCCTTTCACCGAGCTCGACCGTCTCACCGGCGCCCTCACGGGCTTGCGTCAGGGTCCCAGGGTCATGCCGGTCGACCTCTACCGCGACGGCGACCGCTACG
This sequence comes from Frigoribacterium sp. RIT-PI-h, assembly GCF_001297205.1. NCBI lineage: Bacteria > Bacillati > Actinomycetota > Actinomycetes > Micrococcales > Microbacteriaceae > Frigoribacterium > Frigoribacterium sp. RIT-PI-h. The sequence goes on from NZ_LHOZ01000023.1 coordinate 30,322, forward strand.
TGCTCAACGCCGACATGCCGGGCATCGACCCGGGGTCGGTCGACGTGGACGTGGACGGCCAGCTGCTGACCATCCGGGCCAACCGCACGCCCGACACCCGCGACGGCGTCAAGTGGCTCGCGCAAGAGCGACCGCACGGCTCGTACCTCCGCCAGTTCAGCGTGGGCGAGGGCATCGACTCGAGTCGCATCACGGCCCACTACGACAACGGCGTGCTGTCGCTCGTCATCCCGGTCAGCGAGAGGGCGAAGCCGCGCAAGATCGAGGTCGTCTCAGGCCAGGCGCACGAGACCGTCGACGCGATCGACGCGTCACCGGCTCGCGACACGGCGAGCTGATCCTCCCGGCGGTCATGCCGTCGACCCAGACCACCCCGTCACGATCCGTCGTGGCGGGGTGGTCCCGTTCCGGCGGCACCGCCGCTCGACCGCTGCGGGCGGGCACGCGAGTACTGTGCGGTGCCCGGGTCGGCGGTGTCACCCGTCACCTGACCGTTGCCTCCGCACGTGGGCGAAGCCGACCCGCGCCTCCTACCGTTCACCGCAGGGCACGACGCCGACTCGGCGCCGCCCATGAATTCTGAACACCGTCAGCAAGGAGTGCACCATGGCACAGGCCATCGAGACCATCGACGTCAACGTCCCCGTCAGCGTCGCCTACAACCAGTGGACCCAGTTCGAGTCGTTCCCGAAGTTCCTCGACGAGATCGAGTCGATCACCCAGACCACCCCCACCCTCACGGTGTGGAAGGTCAAGGTCGGACCGGTCGAGAAGACCTTCGAGGCCGAGATCACCGAGCAGCACCCCGACGAGCGCGTCGCCTGGAACAGCACGGGCGGCGAGGTCGACCACGCCGGCGTCATCACGTTCCACAAGCTGAGTGACGACGTGACGCGCCTCACGGTGCAGATCGACTGGACCCCCGAGGGCTTCCTCGAGAAGGTCGGCAACACGCTCGGCGCGGACAACCACGCCATCAAGAAGGACCTCAAGAACTTCAAGGAGTTCATCGAGCGCGAGGGCAACGTCGACGGCGCCTGGCGCGGAGACGTCCAGGCCTGAGCCCAGGCTCGCCTCGCCCCTCCGGGGTGTGCAAATCGCGACAACTCGCCGGTTGTCCGGGTACGACGCCACGATGTGGCGGCGTGTCGGACGGCAGTTGTCGCGATTTGCACGTCCGGGGGCGTGCGCGCGGTCGGGTTCGGCCCGGCAGGGCAGGAGGCGCGGGCCAGCAGGAGGCGCGGGCCGGCAGGGCAGGAGGCGCGGGCCGGCAGGAGGCGCGGCTCGGTCGGGCAGGCCCGTCGCGCCGGTCAGCTGCCGAAGCCGAACGAGTGCAGGTCGTGATCCTCGCTCAGCCGGCGGCTCACCTCGGCACCGCGGACGCTCGTCCCCTGCTCGTCGATCGGCGGGCTGAAGACCGCCGCCCCGAGCCGGTTCGGTGCCGACAGGACGATCGCGCCCGAGACGCTCGACTTAGCCGGCACGCCGACGCCGCGCATCCAGCGGCCCGACCCGTCGTAGACGCCGCAGGTCGCCATGACCGACACCACGTCGCGGGCGACCCGCGCGTCGACCACCTGCTCGCCCGTCACCGGGTTGCGACCGCCGAACGCGAGCGTCGCGCCCATGACGGCCAAGGCCTCGGTGTCGACGAGCACCGAGCAGGACCGGGCGTAGAGCGCGACCGCGTCGTCCGCTGAGCTGTCGAGCGTGCCCTCCGACCGCATCAGGTGCGCCAGCGCGTGGTTGCGGTCGCCGTGCAACTGCTCGGACTCGCTGACCTCGCGGTCGTAGTCGAGCTCGCGCCCCGCGAAGGCTCCGAGGCCCGCCAGGATGCGCGCCGTGCGCTGGTCGCAGGTGTCGCCGTCGACCAGGTCGGCCGTGAGCAGGGCTCCGGCGTTGACCATCGGGTTCGGCGGTCGCCCGGTGCCGCCCTCGAGCTTGATCGCGTCGAACGCCTCGCCGGTCGGCTCGATGCCGACCGCGTCGAGCGCCGCTCCGCCGGTGTCGGCGAGGGCGAGTGCGAAGAGGAACGGCTTGACCGCCGACTGGATCGAGAACGCGTGACCCGAGTCGCCGGCCGCGACCACCTCGCCGGTGGGCCGCACCACGGCGACCCCGAACAGCTCGGGGTCGGCCTCGGCGAGCTGGGGGATGCTGTCGTCCACCGCGCCTCCTCGGATCGACAGGACGGAGGCGCGCAGGGCCTCGAGGGACGCGGCATCGGACGACGCGGCGTCGGACGACGCGGTGGGCGACGACGCGGTGTGGGACGACGGGGTGGGGGACGGCATCGCTTCACCCTGGCAGGCGGGGGCCCGTGCGTCCGGGCTCGTGCCGAGTCGCCCACGAACGGGACGGGGTACGCGCCGGGGGACGAGAAGCACGCGATGCCCCCGGCGTCAACCCCGCCCGTTGTCAGGTCGCGTGTCTACCGTGCACCTCGTCGGACCGCATCGGGGCGGGCCGCGAGAGAGGCGACGATGCTCATCGAGGGTGGCGGAGGCCGGTCGGGCACGGCCTGGCCGGGCCGTGGTCCCCTCGCGAGCGCGCTCGATCTGAGGCTCGACGTGGTCGGGCGCGGCCGGTGGCGGGTCGTCGACGTGCGCCGGTCGGAGCGGAGTGCCCTCGTGGTCCTCGGCGCGGTCGCCCAGACGGAGGCGGGCTACGAGCTCACCCTCGCCGCAGCCCCCGGGCGTCGCTGGTGGTGCACCGACCTCTCGAGTGCTCTCGACACCGTCGTGCGCGCTTCGTGGAGCCTCCGCTAGGCGTCTCGGGTCGAAGGGTCGACGGGTCGAGTGGTCCCGGATCGTGGTCCGGGGGTGCGTGGAGGACGATTCGCGACCACTCGACCACCGGACCCGGGGAGGCGCGGGTCGCGTCGGTCAGGACGCCCGGCGCACCAGCGCGGCCGGACGCCACCAGGTGACGGTCCGCCAGGCCCACTCGACCGGTCCGTAGACGAACCGCGTGAGCCAGAGGCGACTGAGCACGGACTGCACGGCGATGAGCCCGACGCTGAGGGCCACCCCCGGCACGACGCTCGCCATGTGCCCGAAGTCGACCACGAGGGCGAGGCCCGCCACGACGATCGCGGCGACGACGTAGTTGGTCAGCGCCATGCGGCCCAGCGGCTCGAACACGGCGGCGATGACACGGCGGGCGGGGGGCCGCCCGCGCCGGGCGAGAGCGGCGGCGCAGGCGACGGCCATGACCAGCCCGGCGATGCCGCCCGGCGGCGAGAAACGGGGGTCGCCCGGGGTCGTGGCCTGCCAGAACAGGGCCGGCACCGCGAGCACGGCCGCCCCGGCGAAGACCAGCGCGACGCCGCGCCCGGCCGACTCGAGCACGCGGGGCAGTCCGTACGCCGCGGCGCCCGCACCGGGCAGCATCGGGCCGGGGGTCGAGACGAGGCCGCCACCGGTCAGGGCGTAGGCCGCCACGGTCAGCGCGGCACCGAGCGCCAGGGTCGCCCAGCGCGGGGCGAACAGGACGATCGGCAGCATGACGAGGCCGACGACGCCGTACTCGAGCAGCACGTTCCCGGGGTAGACGAGCATGAGCAGCCCGCCGAGGGCGGCGAGACCGACCGGGCGGCGCGCCATGACGGGCCCGGGTCGGGGCGAGCGCGGCCGGGCGCCGGCGAGCACGAACCACAGGCTCATGCCGAAGAGGAACACGAAGATGGGCACGAACCGGGTCTGGACCGTGAGGTACAGCAGGTCGCGCGCCGGGTCGTCGACCGGACCGGCGTTCTCGATCGCCAGGTCGATGCCGAGGCGGGTGATGTCGAGCGTGTTGACCAGCAGGATGCCGAACAGGGCGAAGCCGCGCAGCGAGTCGACGAACCTCCAGCGGGTGCCGGGGGTGGGCGGGGAGTCGACGGCGGGCGCAGCAGAGGTCATGTGCCCAGCCAAGCCGACCCGCGCCTCCTGGTCGTCCCTCGCGGGGATGGCCGGCCTCCGTCCGAAGTATCAGATGTGAGCTAGGTGAGCTTCCACTCGGCGCGGTACTCGTCGCAGGTGAGCCGGTCGAGATCCGCCTCGATGTCGACCTTCGACTCGTCGGCGCCGGTGAGGCCCTGAGGCGGGAGCCGGTGGATCTCGCGGCCGGTCGACCGCTCACGCCCCACGACGTCGAAGCCCGGCCACTCACCCTCGAACGAGCCGAGGAAGAACGCGGTGACGACCGAGACGAGCCACCGTCCGGCGACGAGCAGCCGCGGTCGCCGGGTGGTGACGATCTCGGCCTGCCACACCGAGGAGGCGCGGGGCGCGTCGTCGGGGCCGGTCACCGGGGGCATGCCCCGCGGCCAGCGGCGGGGTCGGGCGTGCCGCCCCCGTCGCCCGGCTGACCGCGTCAGGAGGCGCGGGTCGTCACGGCCACGCGGGCGGGCGTGAACGAGACGCGCACCGGCGCCCCCGGCTCGCGTCGTTCGTCGGCCCGGTGGTCGAGCACCAGCAGGGTCTCGCGGTCCACGCGCACGCGGGTGCGGCACACGGCCCCCAGGAACGACACCGACTCGACGACGCCCGCGAGGCCGCCCTGCTCGACGAACGACACGTCCTCGGGCCGCACGTAGGCCCAGACCGGTCCCTCGGCCGGCGTGCCCACGACCGGCACCTCGGGACAGCCCGCCAGGCGGACGAGCGCGCCGATGACCTCGCCCGACACCCGGTTGCTCGTCCCGACGAACTCGGCGACGAACGCCGTCGCGGGAGCCGAGTAGAGCTCCTCCGGGGTGCCCACCTGCTCGATCGACCCGGCGCGCATGACGGCGACGCGGTCGGCCACGGCCAGGGCCTCCTCCTGGTCGTGCGTGACGAACAGGGTCGTGATCGACAGTTCGCGCTGGATGCGGCGGATCTCGTCCCGCAGTTGCACCCGCACCTTCGCGTCGAGGGCGCTGAGCGGCTCGTCGAGCAGCAGCACCCGCGGTCGCGTGACCAGGGCCCGGGCCAGGGCGACGCGCTGCTGCTGGCCGCCCGAGAGCTGGTGGGCGTACCGATCGCCGAGGTCGCCGAGCCCGACCAGGTCGAGCATCCCGCCCGCGCGGGCGGCCCGGGCGGCCTTGTCGACGCGACGCATGCGCAGCCCGAACTCGACGTTCTGCCGCACGGTCAGGTGGGGGAACAACGAGTACGCCTGGAACACCATGCCGACGTCGCGGCGGTGCGTCGGGACGCCGACCACGTCGCGGCCGTCGATCGTGATGCGGCCGCCCGTGACGTCCTCGAGCCCGGCGAGGCTGCGCAGCGCGGTGGTCTTGCCGCAGCCCGACGGGCCCAGCACGGCGACGAGCTCGCCGGGCTGCAGCTCGAGGTCGAGCCCGGTCAGGGCCCGGTGCCCGGCGAACTGCTTCGTGACGTCGTGGAACGCCACGGCGGCACCCGCACCGGCGCCGGTCGGACTCGTGACGGAGGGGCGGGGGAGCGTGGCGGTCACGAGAGGGCCTTCCGGGTGGGGAT